>NZ_JAKJEW010000005.1:29132-164085 GCF_022705245.1 Candidatus Skiveiella danica
GGCGCCTTCATCTCCGTGCCCTTCATGACCTGGTGCAACGTGAAGATCCACAACGCCGTAGGCACCTCGTCGGCGCTCGGATTCCCGATCGCGCTGGCCGGAACCCTGGGATATGTCTGGGCCGGCATCGGCATGCCGCAAATGCCGGCTGGCTCGGTCGGCTACATCTACCTGCCGGCGCTGGTAATCATCTCAATCGCGAGCATGGCGATGGCCCCATTGGGCGCGCGCACTGCGCACCGCATGGACATCCGCCCGCTCAAGAAGGTTTTTGCCACGGTCCTCTACGGCCTGGCTGGCTACTTTCTGCTGCGTTGAATTGTCGATTGCGCCGCGGTCAACTGCGGCAAACCCTAGTCAACAAAGGCATGAAATTGCCCCCCATTTATCATCGGATACTGAATAATCTGTCGGCGAAACCCATCCACCCGCTCAAACCATCTCCAGGGAGACAGACAGTGCGCCTTTTCAATCGCTTCTCACGTTCACGCAGAATTCACCTGCTGGGCCTTGCCTTCGGCCTTGCTGCGGCCGTACCGGTCCAGGCTGCCTCCTGGGAACCGACAAAGACCGTTGAGTTCATTGTCCCGGCCGGCACCGGCGGCGGTGCAGACCAGATGGCACGCCTGATCCAAGGCATCGTGACGAAGAACAAGCTCATGAAGTCGTCGATGGTGGTGGTCAACAAGGGCGGCGGCGCGGGCGCCGAAGGGTTCCTGGACATCAAGAACAGCAAAGGCGACGCCCACAAGATCGTCATCACGCTCTCCAACCTGTTCACCACGCCGCTGGCCACCGGCGTGCCGTTCAGCTGGAAAGACATGACGCCCGTGGCGATGCTGGCGCTCGACGAATTCGTGCTCTGGGTCAACGCGGAGACGCCCCACAAGAGTGCGCAGGACTATCTCGGGGCGGCCAAGGCCGCGGGAGGCAAGCTCAAGATGGGCGGCACGGGCTCCAAGCAGGAAGACCAGATCGTCACGGCGCTGGTCGAGAAATCCGCCGGAGTGAAATACATCTATGTGCCCTACAAGGGCGGGGGTGAAGTGGCTGTGCAGCTGGTCGGCAAACACGTGGACTCGACTGTCAACAACCCGATCGAGGCGGTCGCCCAATGGCGCGGCGGAAAGCTCAGGCCCCTCTGTGTCTTCGACGGCAAGCGTCTGCCGTACAAGGAGAAGATTGCCGACAAGGCCTGGGGTGATATTCCCACCTGCAAGGAAAGTGGACTGGATGTTGAGTACGTCATGTTGCGCGGTATCTTCATGCCGCCCGACGTCAAGCCGGAGCAGATCGCTTTTTACGTCGACCTGATGCAGAAAGTGCGCGCCACGCCCGAGTGGAAGAAGTTTATGGATGAAGGCGCCTTCAATCAGACCTTCATGACCGGCGCAGAGTTTGCCAAGTGGGTGGCCAATGAAGAAATCCGCCACCGCCTGCTGATGCAGGAAGCCGGATTCGTCGCCAAATAGGCGCTGCGCGCAGCCCCCCCCGGGCCGCAAGGCGCGGGAGCCCGCATTTCCCATGCCCCCCGCGACAAGTCGCGCCAACCGCCTTTGCATTGCCATGACACAACACGATCCGGATGACGGCCACGGCCGCTCACCCACCGCCGCGACCCGGCGGACATTGGAAATCATTACGGCCTTCGCTTTCATGCTGCTGGGCAGCCTGGTGATGTGGGACAGCCATCGCATCGGCGCCGGCTGGACCGAAGAGGGTCCCCAGAGCGGCTACTTTCCGTTCTACATCGGCCTGCTGATGAACATTGCCAGCCTCATCAACCTGCTGAAGGCTTTGCGCGCCAACCGGGAAATTCCATTTGTGTCGCGGGCCGAGATCCGGCTTGTCCTGGCGATCTTCGTGCCGAGCCTGGTGTACGTGGGCTTCATGCAGTGGATTGGACTGTATGTGGCCTCCGCGGTTTTCATCGCGGTCTTCATGCGCTGGCAGGGAAAATTCAGCGTGCTGAAGTCAGGACTGACAGGCGTCATCGTGTCGGTGATCCTGTTCGGGATGTTTGAAATCTGGTTCAAGGTGCCGCTGATCAAAGGGCCGATCGAGGCCGCTCTGGGATTCTGACCATGGACGAAGTACAAGCACTGTTCCAGGGGTTTGCGGTTGCGTTGTCGCCCGTCAATATCGGCCTGATGTTCGTCGGCATCCTGCTGGGCGTCTTGATCGGGGTGTTGCCGGGCTTGGGCGGGGCCAATGGCGTGGCGATCCTGCTGCCGCTGACCTTCAGCATGAACCCGACGTCCGCCATCATCATGCTGTCGTGCATCTACTGGGGTGCACTGTTCGGCGGTGCGATCACCTCGATCCTGTTCAATATCCCGGGCGAACCCTGGTCCGTGGCCACGACCTTCGATGGCTATCCGATGGCTCAGCAAGGTCAGGCCGCCCAGGCGCTGACCGCCGCATTCACCTCGTCGTTCATCGGGGCATTGGTCGCGGTGCTGATGATCACGTTTACCGCGCCGTTGGTGGCGAAGTTCGCGCTCAAGTTCGGGCCGCCCGAGTTTTTTGCCGTGCAGCTGCTGACGTTCTGCAGCTTCGTGGGCATGAACAAGGGTGCCCCCTGGAAGACGCTGGCGGCGATGTTCCTGGGCTTCACGCTGGCTGCGATCGGCATGGACAACGTGACCGGCCAGTTGCGCCTGACCTTCGGCTTCGAACCGCTGATGAAGGGCTTTGATTTCCTGATCGCGGTGATCGGTCTGTTCGGTATTGGCGAGATCCTGGTCACCATGGAAGAAGGGCTTTCCTTCAAGGGCAAGTCAGCCAAGATTGACGCCAAGGTCGTTCTGGAGACCTGGAAGAAACTGCCACGCTACTGGGCGACCTACCTGCGCAGTTCCCTGGTGGGCTGCTGGATGGGGATCACGCCCGGCGGCGCGACCCCCGCGTCGTTCATGGGCTATGGCATCGCGAAACGCTTTTCCCCCAATGGCAAGAACTTCGGCAAGGGCGAGGTCGAAGGCGTTCTGGCACCAGAGACGGCCGCCCACGCCGCTGGCACCGCGGCCCTGTTGCCCATGCTGACGCTGGGCATTCCGGGTTCGCCGACGGCCGCTGTGCTGCTGGGCGGTTTGCTGGTGTGGGGACTGCAGCCCGGTCCGCTGCTGTTTGTCGAGCAGAAGGACTTCGTCTGGGGGCTGATTGCCAGCATGTACCTGGGCAACATCGCCGGACTCATCGTGGTACTGCTCACCGTGCCCTGGTTCGCGGCCATCCTGCGCATCCCGTTTGCCATCATCGCCCCTGTGATACTGGTGATCTGCGCCGTAGGCGCTTACACGGTCCACAGCTCGATGTTCGACGTCTGGCTCATGCTGGTGTTTGGCGTCATGGGCTATGTGTTCAAGAAGCTCAACTATCCGCTGGCGCCACTGGTGCTGGCGCTGGTGCTCGGCGACATGGCTGAAAACGCCTTCCGCCAGTCGCTGCTGGGTTCGGGTGGCAGCCTCATGGTGTTCGTTTCCAACCCGCTGGTAGGCAGCATCACCGGTCTGGCCATGGTGATGCTGTTCTGGCCCTTCATTGGCCAACTGCTGGGCAAGCTGAGAAGACGACCGAAGGATATCGACGATGACGACGTGGTTGAGGTTTGATTGCGACGGCAGAGCGGGCTTTGGCACGCTGGACGGCGACTTCGTCGACGAACACGAAGGCGATCTGTTCGGTGAGCCGCTGCGGACCGGCCGGCGTTTCGCGCTGTCCGACGTCAAGATCACGCTGCCGTGTCGCCCCTCCAAGTTCCTGGCCTTGTGGAACAACGATCATGCGCAAGCAGAAAAACAGGGACTGTCAATACCCGAAGAGCCGCTGTATTTCATCAAGGCAAGCAGCAGTTACCTGGCCCATGGCCAGACCATCGAAACCCCGCCCGGTTACGACGGTCGGGTCGTCTACGAGGGCGAACTCGGCCTGGTGATAGGAAAGGTCGGCCGCAACCTGAATCTTGAAGAAGCGGAGCAGGCGATCTTTGGTGTGACCTGCGTCAACGACGTCACGGCGATCGAACTTCTGAACAAGGACCCCAGCTTTGCCCAATGGACGCGTGCCAAAGGCTTCGACACCTTCGGCGCCTTTGGTCCGGCCATTGTCACCGGACTCGACGTCCGGACACTTCGGGTCCGCACACTGGTGAACGGCCGCGAGCGTCAGAATTTTCCCTGCAGTGGCATGATCTTTTCGCCGGCGCAAATCGTCAGCGCCATCTCCCGCTGCATGACCCTGATGCCCGGCGACCTGATCGCCTGCGGCACGTCTTCGGGTGTGCTGCCCATGAAGCCAGGAACCGTCGTCGAGGTGATCATCGATGGCGTCGGCACCCTGCGCAATACTTATGGGCCCGCCCCATCATCACCAGACCCATCAACGGAAGCCCCATCATGAGAATTTGTGTCGTAGGCGCCGGTGCCATCGGCGGCATGCTCGGCGTGAAGCTGGCGCTCAGCGGTCATGACGTCACGCTCATCCTCAGGGGTGCCAACCTTGAGGCCGTTCGGCAAAATGGCATGAAGCTGATCGAGGAAGATGGCAAGGAACTGCTGGCTCGACCCGCCCGCGTGACCTCGGTCATTGCTGAGGCCGGGGTGCAGGATGTCGTCATCCTCGGCATGAAAGCCCATCAGGTGGCCGCGATCGCCGCCGAGTTGCCCGCGATCATGCATGAAAAGACCCGGGTGGTCACCATGCAGAACGGCATTCCCTGGTGGTATTTCCACAAGCTGCCGGGAGCCTGGGAGGGCACGCCCATCAGGGCCGTTGATCCCGATGGGGTGATTGCGCAGTCCATCGCCGTCGATCGCGTCATCGGCAGTGTGGTCTACCCGGCCAGCGAAGTCATCCAACCCGGCATCATCAAGGTCATCGAGGGCAATCGTTTTACGCTGGGCGAACTCAACGGCGGCGACACGCCATCCATACGAGAAATTGCCGATGCCTTCAAGACCGCGGGTTTCAAGGCACCGATTTCTCGCGACATCCGCTCCGAAATCTGGCTCAAAGTCTGGGGCAACCTGAGCTTCAATCCCATCAGCGCCCTGACCCACGCGACGCTGGAAGACATCTGCCTGTATGCCCCGACCCGGGAGCTGGCCGCCGCGATGATGCGGGAGGCCCAGACGATCGGCGAGGCACTCGGCGTGCAGTTCAAGGTCAGCCTGGAAAAGCGGATTGCGGGTGCGCAGGCCGTCGGTCAGCACAAGACCTCCATGCTGCAGGACGTCGAACAAGGCCGACCGCTGGAACTGCAGGCGCTCGTCGCTTCGGTCATGGAACTCGGACGCATCACCCAGAAGCCGACACCCACCATCGATGCCGTGTACGCGCTGACCAGTTTGCTGGCCAATACGCTTCAGCAACACAAGGCAACGCTACGCCTGGCTTGAATCACAATTCAATACCCCCTTTCTGAACTTCGAACGACCCATCATGACCGCCTTCACCACACTTTCCGAGATGATTGCCCGCCAGCGCTCTGACGCCATCGCAATCACCGCCCCCTCTGCCAAGCCCCTGAGCTACGGCGCATTGAATGCCCTCGTGGGCCGTACCGTTCAGACGCTGAACGGGCTGGGTATTGGCCGCGGGGACCGCGTTGGCCTGGTCTTGCCCAATTGCCCGGAAATGGCCACCGCCTTCGTGGCCGTGGCCGGCGCGTGCACATGCGCTCCGCTCAACATGGCCTACCGGGCTGATGAGTTCGAGTTCTACTTGAGCGATCTGAACGCCAAAGCCTTGATCGTGGCGCAGGGCAGCGAGACGCCGGCCCGTGCCGTGGCCGCCAAACTGGGCATCGCGGTGATCGAGCTGCTGGCTCATCCCGAACGAGGCGCGGGTGATTTTGAGCTTGTTGCAAAGGCTGGTGCACCCGCATCGCCTGCAGAGCAAGGCGGGCCCGCGACGACCGACGACGTGGCGCTGATCCTGCACACCTCTGGCACCACGTCGCGACCCAAGATCGTGCCTCTGTCGCACCGCAACGTGTGCGCTTCAGCGCGCAACATCAGCCAGACGCTGCAACTCACGGAGTCCGACATTGAGTTGCACATCATGCCGCTGTTCCACATCCACGGGCTGATTGCTGGGGTGCTGGCACCGATGGCCGTTGGCAGCCAGATCTTCGTGACACCCGGCTTCAATGCGCTCAAGTTTTTTGGCTGGATGAAGGAGTGCAAACCGAGCTGGTACACCGCCGTGCCGACCATGCACCAGACCATTCTTTCGCGCGCGGGCGGCAACGCCGACGTGATCCGCGACAACCCCTTGCGCTTCATCCGCTCGTCGTCATCGTCCATGCCGCCGCAGGTCATTGCCGAGCTTGAGCAGGTGTTCAAGGCCCCGCTGATCGAGTCCTATGGGATGACCGAAGCCGCACATCAGATGGCCAGCAACCCGCTACCGCCGGCCAAACGCATCCCCGGCTCGGTCGGTCTTGCCGCCGGACCCGAGGTGGCCATCATGGACAACGCCGGCAACCTGTTGCCGCCCGACACCATCGGTGAAATCGTGATTCGCGGCGAGAACGTCACCGCCGGCTACGAAAACAATCCCAAGGCCAACGCCGAAGCCTACACCCATGGCTGGTTCCGCACCGGCGATCAAGGCACACTGACGCCTGATGGCTACCTGACGCTGACCGGTCGCCTCAAGGAAATCATCAACCGGGGCGGTGAGAAAATTTCGCCGCGCGAAGTCGATGAAGTGCTGATGGACCATCCGGCGGTGGCCCAGGTCGTGACCTTTGCGATGCCGCACGCCAAGCTCGGCGAAGACGTTGCCGCCGCCGTGGTGCTGCGCGAGGGCATGACGCTGACCGAGCGCGAGCTGCGCGACTTCGCGGCGACGAAACTGGCCGACTTCAAGGTGCCGCGCAAGATCCTGTTCCTGGCCGAGATCCCCAAGGGCGCGACCGGCAAGCTCCAGCGCATTGGCCTGGCCGAGAAACTCGGCCTGACCGGCTGAACGCGGCCAGTTGCCGCCCGGCCCGGTGGGTCAGGCGTCCACCTTGACGTTGGCCGCCTTGGCGACCTGCGCCCACTTCTGCTGTTCGTCCTTGATGAAGCTGGCGAACTTCTCGATGGAGCCGCCGCCATCCTCGGCGCCGTACTGCTCCATCTTTTCCTGCACGTCGGGCATCGCCAGCACCTTGTTGACGTCTTCGTTCATGCGCTGGGCCATGGCGGGCGGCATCTTGCCGGGACCCATCAGGCCATACCACACCGTGGCCTCAAAACCGGGAAAGCCCGATTCGGCCATCGTCGGAACATTGGGATAGCTCTTCGCACGTTTGAGCCGCGTCTGCGCCAGCGCCACCACCTTACCACTCTTGACGAAGGGCGTGGCCGAGGTCATGGTCTCGAAACAGTAATTGACCTGGCCGCCGATCAGGTCGGTCAGCGCGGGCGCTGACCCCCGGTAGGGCACATGCAGCGCAAAGATCTGGGCCCGCAGCTTGAACATTTCCAGCGCGAAGTGCTGGGCAGAGCCTCCCCCGGCCGAGGCAAAGCTGATCTTGCCAGGATTGGCCTTGCACAGCGCCACCAGGTCCTTCACCGTCTTCGCCGGCTGGTCCGGATTGCAGATCAGAAGCATGGGCGTGACCCCCACCATGCTGATCGGCACGAAGTCTTTCTCGGCGTTGTAGTTCAGCTTGAGACCCATCGCCGGCGCGAGCGCGTGGCTGTTGATATGGGCCATGAGCAAGGTATTGCCATCGCCGGGTTGCTTGCTGACGAAGTCCGCTGCGATCACGCCGGCGGCACCGGCCTTGTTCTCGATCACCACCGACAGGTTCCACATGGTGGCGAGCTTCTGGCCCACCACCCGCGCCAGCGCATCCGTGCCGCCGCCCGGCGGAAAGCCCACAACGATGCGCACCGGCCCGCTGGGCAAGGTCTGGGCGTGAAGCATCGGCGCGGCCAGGGTGGCGGCGGCTGCGGTCACAAATGTTCTTCTTTGCATGGTTTGTCTCCTTTTATGAATGAAATTGGCATGAGCCCAGCGTGAAATGGTCGTTGATTGCTATGAATATGTGACTTTCTGATCACTGGGCCAGCTGTGATGGCGCAGCCATGGGCTGCCCTGCAAAGTACTCCATCGCGGCCAGCACGCCCGAACCTGACAGTCTGACACCCGAAA
Source organism: Candidatus Skiveiella danica (assembly GCF_022705245.1). Classification (NCBI taxonomy): domain Bacteria; kingdom Pseudomonadati; phylum Pseudomonadota; class Betaproteobacteria; order Burkholderiales; family Comamonadaceae; genus Candidatus Skiveiella; species Candidatus Skiveiella danica. The sequence continues at coordinate 37,284 of NZ_JAKJEW010000005.1, forward strand.
GCTTGAGACCCATCTCGCAACCGCTCAATGCCGCCATCAGCGTGAGGTCGTTGCAGTCGCCCAGGTGCCCGATGCGGAACATCCGGCCCTTCACCTTTCCCAGACCCGTGCCGAGCGAGCAGTCGAAGCGTTCGTAGATGAGCTTGCGCACGGCATCGGCGTCCACGCCTTCGGGCATGATCACGCCGGTCAGCACCGGGGAATAGACCGCCGGGTCGGCGCACTGGATCTCCAGCCCCCAGGCGCGCACGGCGGCGCGAACGCCCTCGCCCCAGCGCTGATGACGCGCGAATACCGCGTCCAGCCCCTGGCCAAGCAGCATGTCGCAGGCTTCCGACAGCCCGTACAGCAGGTTGGTGTTGGGCGTGTAGGGCCAGTAACCGCCCTGGTTCATCTCGATGATCTCGTCCCAGGCCCAGAAGGCTTTGGGCAGCTTCGCCGTCTTACTGGCGGCGATGGCCTTGGGCGACAAGGCGTTGAAGCTCATGCCGGGCGGCAGCATCAGCCCCTTCTGCGAGCCGCTGACCGCCACGTCCACGCCCCATTCATCGTGGCGGTAGTCGGCCGAGGCCAGGCCGGAGATGGTGTCGACCATCAGCAGCGCGGGGTGCTTCGCAGCGTCGATGACGCGACGCACGGCGGCGATATCGCTGGTCACGCCGGTCGAGGTTTCGTTGTGCACCACGCACACGGCCTTGATCTGGTGCTGGGTGTCGGCTGTCAGGCGCTGCTCGATCAAATCCGCCTGCACGCCGCGCCGCCAGCTGGCCGGCACGGCATGTTCGCTACCTGGCAAGGCGAGAAATTCGGTCTGAACCCCCAGCCGCGAGGCCATCTTGTGCCACAGCGACGCGAAATGCCCGGTCTCGTACATCACCACCCGGTCGCCGGGGCTCAGGACGTTGGTCAGCGCCGCCTCCCACGCTCCGGTGCCGGAGGCCGGGTAGATCGCCACAGGATGGCGCGTCTGGAAGATCTTCTGGATGTCCGCCAGCACCTTGCGGCCCAACGCCCCGAACTCGGGACCGCGGTGGTCGATGGTGGGCAGGCTCATGGCGCGCAGGATGCGGTCGGGCACGGGCGACGGGCCGGGAATCTGCAGAAAGTGGCGTCCGGTCGGGTGAAAGTCCAGGGTCAACATGCAATCAGTCTCCATTGATTTACGGGCATTTTTTGCATACAAAATTCATTTGTCAACCGAAAATACCATTATTTTCGATTTGACAGCGGTATTTTTTGCATACAAAATTCCAGTATGACTGCAGAAATCATCTCCATCCCACGTGCCGCGCTGCACGAACAAGTGGCAAGCCGACTGCGCCAGATGCTGGTCGAAAACCGGCTCGCGCCGGGCGCCAAGCTCAATGAGCGCGAATTGTGCGAGGTGCTGAACGTGTCGCGCACCCCTTTGCGCGAGGCGATCAAGATGCTCGCCGCCGAAGGACTGGTGGAACTGCTGCCCAACCGGGGGGCCATCGCCCTGCAACTGACCGAGGCGGATGTCCTGAACACCTTCGAGGTGATGGCCGGACTTGAAGGCCAGTCGGGCGAACTGGCGGCCACGCGCATCACCGATGCCGAACTCGCCGAAATCCGCGCCATGCATTTCGAAATGATGGCCGCCTACACCCGGCGCGATCTGCCAGGCTACTACCGCCTGAACGCGGCCATCCACAACGCCATCAACACCGCCGCCAGGAACCCGGTGTTGAGCGTGACCTACCGCCAGGTCAACGCACGCCTTCAGGCGCTGCGATTCAGGTCAAACCAGGACGAGGAAAAATGGGGCCGCGCGGTGCGCGAACACGAAATGATGATTGAGGCTTTGACCGCCCACGACCCCTTGGCGATGCGCGCGGTGCTGGTCGCCCACCTGAATCACAAGCGCGACGTCGTGGTGGAGCAGTTGCGTGCTGCCACTGCGGCAGCCGCCGCACTCGTGAAGGCCTGATTCCCGTGAACGCTCCTTTGCCCCGCAACGTCACCCAGACGTCCAGCGCCGGAATCTACGAACAGACCGCCCGCGCCAGCAATGAAGTCGCTGGCGACCTCGCCCTGCGCCTGTCCACCCAAACCCAGGGTGAGGTGCTCTTCAGCCCCGCCGACCTCGGGCGTTACGCCACCGATGCCTCGATCTACCAGGTCATGCCCGTGGGCGTCTTTGTGCCGCGCAACAGTACCGACATGGCGCTGGCGCTGGACATCTGCCGCGACCTCGGCGCGCCCATCGTGCCCAGGGGCGGCGGGACCAGCCAGTGCGGCCAGACAGTGGGTGCCGGCCTGGTGATCGACTGCAGCAAGCATGTGCGCAACCTCCTGACCGTGGACGTTGCCAATCGCACCGTCGAAGTGGAACCCGGCATTGTTCTGGACCACCTGAACGCGGCACTGAAACCCCACGGCCTGTGGTACCCGGTGGACGTGTCCACCAGCGCGCAGGCGACGCTGGGCGGAATGGCCGGCAACAACTCCTGCGGCAGCCGCTCGATCGCCTACGGCAACATGGTGCACAACGTGCTGGGCGCCAAGGCCTGGACGGCGGATGGCACCCTGATTGACCTCGGAGCCTACGCCCAGGCCACAGGCCGCAGCCGCGAAATCGGCGAGTACGTACGCACCCTGGCCGACACCTTGCGCCCTGACATCGACGCCCGCTGGCCCAAGGTGTTGCGCCGGGTGGGCGGCTACAACCTGGACATCTTCCACAACCAGAACGAGCGGCCCTACACAAACGACGGCGCCGTCAACCTCGCCCACCTGCTGATCGGCAGCGAAGGCACGCTGGCGCTCACGAAATCCCTGACGCTTCGCCTGAGCGAGCTGCCGCGCGCCAAGGTGCTCGGCGTGGTGAACTTCCCGACCTTCTACAAGGCCATGGATTCGGCCCAGCACATCGTGAAACTGGGCGCCGATGGCACCTTGAGCGCGGTGGAACTGGTGGACCGTACGATGATCGAACTGGCGCTGCGGAACCCTGCCTTTGCGCCCACGGTGCGCACCGCCCTGTCTCCGAAGATCAACCAGGGCAAGCCCGACGCCATTCTGCTGGTGGAGTTCTCGGGGGCCTCCAAGGCCGACATCACGCCGAAAATCCGGCAACTGGTCGAACTCATGGGTGACCTCGGCCTGCCCGGCAGCGTGGTGGAAATGATCGACGACGCGCCACAGAAGAACCTGTGGGAGGTGCGAAAGGCCGGACTCAACATCATGATGAGCCTCAAGGGCGATGGCAAGCCGGTCAGCTTCATTGAAGACTGCGCCGTGCCGCTGGAACACTTGGCCGAATACACCGACGGCCTGACCCAGGTGTTCCGCAAGCATGGCAGCAAGGGCACCTGGTACGCACACGCCTCGGTGGGCACACTGCATGTCCGCCCGATCCTGGACATGCGACGCGAAGGCGCCGTGAAAATGCGTGCCATCGCCGAAGAGGCATCTGCGCTGGTGCGCAAGTTCAAGGGCGCCTACAGCGGCGAACACGGCGACGGCCTGTGCCGGGGCGAATGGATCGAATGGCAGTTCGGGCCGAAGATCACGCAGGCGTTCAGCCAGATCAAGCAGTTCATGGACCCGGAGAACCTGCTGAGTCCACAGCGCATCGTCAACCCGCCGAAAATGGACGACACGGGGCTGATGCGCTTCCCGCCCAGCTACAAGATCATCCCGCTGCAACCGGTGCTCGACTGGAGCGCCTGGAACGTGCAGAACAATCCGGCCACCGAAGCCATCAGCGCGCCCGGCAGTGGCGGCGATCCGGCGCAGGGGTTCGCCAAGGCCGTGGAGATGTGCAACAACAACGGCCACTGCCGCAAGTTCGACGCAGGGACCATGTGTCCGAGCTACCGCGTCACGCGGGACGAACAGCACCTCACACGCGGGCGAGCCAACACCCTGCGCCTGGCTCTGTCAGGCCAGCTAGGGCCCGAGGGCCTGATCGGCGAGGCGGTCAAGGAGGCGATGGAGCTTTGCGTGAGCTGCAAAGGCTGCAAACGCGACTGCCCGACCGGTGTGGACATGGCCAGGATGAAGGTCGAGTTCCTGCATCATTACAAACAAAAGCACGGTCACACGCTGAAAGACAAACTGGTGGCCAGGCTGCCGGACTATGCGCATTGGGCAAGCCGGCTTGCCCCATTGTTGAACCTGCGCAATCGCCTGCCCGTGCTGGCGCGCCTGGGAGAACAGTGGCTGGGGTTTTCGGCCCGGCGCAGCCTGCCGGAGTGGAAAACCCGGACTTTCTTCAACACGCGGCACGATACGGTCACGCGCACCGAAGTGCTGGCAGCGGCCAAACCGGTTGTGTTGTTCGTGGACACCTTCAATGGAATTTTCGAGGACGACAACGCCAGCGCGGCGATTCGCGTGCTGAACGCGGGAGGCTACGCGGTGCATGTCGCGACCAAAACCGTGGCGGATGGAAAGCATCTGTGTTGTGGCCGCACCTATTTGTCCAGCGGCATGGTGGACGAAGCACGTGCCAAAGCGCGGGAATTGATCGACTGCCTGTTGCCTTTTGCCGCCCAGGGCATCGCCATCGTTGGGCTGGAGCCCTCGTGCCTGCTGACCCTGCGCGACGAGGCGCTGACCCTGGGCCTCGGCGAGGCGGCCCACACGGTCAGTCGCCAGGCGCTGCTCCTGGAAGAGTTCCTGGCCCGCGAAGCGTCCGCCGGCAAGCTCGAAGATCTCAAGTCGCGCCTGCGGCCCGCCACACAGCCGATCCTTCTGCACGGCCACTGCCATCAAAAAGCCTTTGACGCCGTGCGTCCGATCCTGGATGTCATCAGACTGATTCCGGGCGCGATGCCCGAGTTGATCGAGAGCAGTTGCTGTGGCATGGCGGGAACCTTCGGCTATGAAGCCCGCCACATCGAGGTGTCGATGCAGATGGCTGAACTCAGTCTGCTGCCTGCCGTGCGAAATCAGCCCGATGCCTTGATCGTGGCCGATGGTACGAGCTGCCGGCATCAGATCCGCGACGGTGCGCAGCGCGAGGCTGTGCACGTGGCGCGCCTGCTGGCCGATCATCTGGGCCGCTGAACGCTACAGAATCATCTTGCGGTGGGTCGTCAAAGGCGCGGTGCAGGACAACGGAAGCGACGTTCAGGGCGTAACGCACCATGGCGCTGTATCGTGCGCCAGGCCCATCCAGAGCGCCCATGCGGACGTGGCCGCCAGTGCCAAGCCCGCCAGGCGCATGCCCCAGGCGCCATTGCCCCGGTTGCCGAACCGCAGCAACACCCAAGGGCCGACCAAAAGAGAAACGCTGCTCCCCAGCGCAAACAATGCCATGGCCAACGCCCCGTCCAAGGCGCTGCCACTGAGCGCCGCGACCAGCAAGGCTGAATACAACAGTCCGCAGGGCATGAATGCCCACATCGCGCCAATGGCCAGCGGTGCCCCTTGGCCCCAGGCCGCATGCAGCCCGCGAATGCGCAACCAGACGCGCCGGGCGGCATCCTCCAGCCACACCGGCTGGCGTGCCAGTAGAAAAAGGGCCAGACCAAGAATCATTACGGCCACATGGAACAGTGTCCAGACCGGTCGCATCGTGGCCGTCTGTGTCGTGAGCCAGCCCAACCCCTGCATCGAGGCCGCCGCCAGCGCCCCCAGCAGAGCGTAGCCGACGATCCGGCCGAGCTGAAACGTCCAGATTGCCTGAGAACCTCGCTCGCCCGCGGCCTTGCCAATGCCGGCACAGGCAGCCCCGCACATCGCGATGCAGTGTGGTCCACCTGCCAGCCCCATCAGCAGCGCCGTTGCGGCCATCGAGGTCTGCATGGTGGCGCTCAGATGATCTTGGAAAACGTCGCTCGTGTGCGGTCGGTCTGCAGATAGCGGTCGAAGACCATGGCGATGGCCCGCACAAAGAACCAGCCATCGGCGGTCACCTGAATGCCGGTGTCGCTCAACTCCACCAGACCCTGCTTCGCGAGATCGGCCAGCGCGTTCATTTCCGCGGCGAAATACGACTTGAAATCGATCAGGTAGGCCAGCTCAACCGCCTCGAATTGAACCTGGCCCTGACACATCACGGCCATGATCACCGCCCTGCGTGCCAGGTCGTCCCGGGACACCGCCAGCCCGCGCACCACCGGAAGGCGGCCTTGATCGAGCAGGTCGTAATAATCCGCCAAAGTCTTGGCATTCTGGCTGTACGTTGCGCCAACCCGGCCGATAGAAGACACACCGAGAGCAATCAGATCGCAATCGGGCTGCGTACTGTAGCCCTGGAAGTTCCGGTGTAGCCGGCCCTGCCGCTTGGCCACAGCCAGTGCGTCATCTGGCAACGCGAAATGGTCCATGCCCACGTAGACGTAGCCGGCGTCAAGAAAGGCCGAGAGCGACCGCGACAGCATCGACACTTTGGAGGCGCCGTTGGGCAATTCGGCAGTGATGATGCGCCGTTGTGGTTTGAAGCGCTCCGGCAGGTGGGCATAGGCATAGAGGGCAATACGATCTGGCTTGAGTTCCACGACCTGAGCCAGTGTGCGGTCGAAGGACTCAGGGGTCTGCATGGGCAGTCCGTAGATCAGGTCCACATTGACCGACTCGAATCCGAGACTGCGCGCTGTCGCCATCAGCGCAAAAACCTGCTCAGCGGGCTGGATCCGATGCACGGCCTTTTGCACTGCAGGGTCAAAATCCTGCACCCCGAAACTCAATCGATTGAATCCCAGCTCAGCCAGATTGGCCAGGCGGGTCGCATCCACGGTGCGGGGGTCGATTTCAATCGAATACTCACCGCCGGGCGTAAACGTGAAGCTGCGTCGAAGCATGGCCATCAGTTCACGCAACTCCGCATCATTGAGAAAAGTGGGACTTCCGCCGCCCAGATGCAGTTGGGAAACGACCTGCCCCTTGCCTACATGGGCCACATGCAGATCGATCTCGCGGCTGAGATAGCGCAGATATTCCTCTGCGCGGCTATGGTGCTTGGTGATGATCTTGTTGCAGGCGCAGTAGTAGCACAGCGACTCACAGAACGGAATGTGCACATAAAGGGACAGCGGCATCGCCATGGCCTTGGCCATCCCGGTTCGGCGCTGCTCGAGCGCTTGTATGTAATCGTCTGCGCCAAAGGCCTCGACGAACCGGTCCGCCGTCGGGTAGGACGTGTAGCGCGGGCCGGGAATGTCAAAACGTTGCAGTAAATCGGGGGAAACGGCGCTCATCGGGCATCCTTAAGGTTTTCGTACTATGCAGACGTTCGAAATTCACCATCTTGATGTATATCAATCTAAAATGACGTTCATTCACGAAATTGAGCTATGTCAGAATAAGCGCTGTTCGACTGCCGGCAAACCTTGTAAGACCGCATGAGCGGTTGCCTCACCCATCGACCCTAGATCGCAAGCATGAACGTCCAATCCATCAAAGTCGCATGTGCCAGCTGCAATCTGCGGGAACTGTGCATGCCCATGGGGCTGAACGCGCAGGAACTGGACCGGATCGAGGAAGTTGTTGCCGTGCGCCGCAAGATCAAGCGTGGCACCGCGCTTTTCAGCAACGGCGAGAAGTTCACCTCCCTGTACGCCATCCGCACAGGCTTCTTCAAGACCTGCATTGCTACCGAGGATGGCAGGGACCAAGTGACCGGCTTCCAGATGGCCGGCGAGGTGATCGGGCTCGACGGCATCGTCAATGATCACCACACCTGCGACGCGGTGGCGCTGGAAGACGCCGAAGTCTGCGTCATGCCTTTTGACCGCATCGAAGAGATCTCGCGGGAAGTCAACGCCTTGCAGCACCATGTGCACAAAATCATGAGCCGCGAAATCGTCCGGGAGCACGGCGTCATGCTGCTTCTGGGCAGCATGCGCGCGGAAGAGCGACTGGCGGCCTTCCTGCTCAATCTGGTGCAACGGCTGCATGCCCGCGGCTTCTCGCAATCGGAGTTGATTCTGCGCATGACGCGTGAGGAAATCGGCAGCTACCTCGGCCTGAAACTCGAAACGGTCAGCAGGACATTCTCGAAGTTCGTCGAAGACGGTATCGTCGAGGTGAAGCAGCGCCATGTGCACATTCTGGACACCGAGGCGCTGAAGCGCATCGTCAACAACCAGCAGCCCTGCCAGTAGGCTGGCGCAGACTGCAGGGTGCGGATCCTCAGCAGCAGTCGCCCTGTTTCGGGCAACCGTCCGGACGCCCATCGGACGGCAATGGGCAACGATTGACCTCAAACGGCGACATCGCCAGCAGCGTCGTCAGCGCGCTTGATGCCATGGTCATGATCCAGAACGCGAAAAAACCCAGGGTGTAAATGCCCTGTCGTGACATTTCGAGCGGTTGCCCGAACCAGTGCAGATCCTGCGGATCGACCATCGCGAATACCAGCATTTCCAGCATGCCCGCAACCAGAAAGGCTGGCCATGCAATCCACATCATCCGTTGAGCCCACATCGTCTTGTCTCCTGAATGAAGCTGCGTGGTCTGACGCCTCAGCGCTCGACACCGAGGATCTTTTTGGGCGAAACGCCGGTCTGCGCATGATTGCGCGCCTGCACGGCGGGCGCAAGGTTGCTGTCTGACCCAGCCTGAGCCTTGTTGACCTCCGAGCCTCTGCGAGCGGAATCGTCCGATACCAGAGGATCGGGGCGACTGACCGCAAGGTAAAGGGTGATGAAGCTGGCCACCACGACGACCAGCGGCCCCGCGACGACAAGCCAGACATGGCCGAATTTCCACCAAGGTTGCGCAACAGGTTGGGTCATGGCGGTTCCTTCACTTTATCTCGGGACGATGAAAACCGACTTCTCCGTCAGTCGGCCAGGAGAATCCAGGGACTCGATATCGAAGTGGATGGTATGCGAACCAGCGGGCGCGCCATCGTAGGGCAGTTGCAGGTTGACCACCACCCAGCGCGCCTGGGTGGCGTCGACCGCGAAGCTGCTTTCGGAAGCAAGCTTCAGCCCTGGCAACCCGGTGGCCGTGATCCTGTAACGCTGTGGTGACTCGGACGCGTTCATGAGCTGAAGCCGGTACACGTTTTCGATCTTCCCACCGCTGACAATACGCGCCAGGGTGCCCCGATCGCGCACGACATCGACCTTGAACGGGATTCGCATGCTCAGGCTGATCATCATGGCAATGATGACGGCGATCAGAATGGACAGATAGATCAGCACCCGAGGGCGGATCATGTGGCGGATGACCTCGGAGCGGCTCCACCTTTCGGTCATGGCGTGCTGGGTGGAATAGCGGATCAACCCGCGCGGATAGCCCACCTTGTCCATCACGGTGTCACAGACGTCAATGCACGCGGCGCAACTGATGCACTCGTACTGAAGGCCCTTGCGAATATCGATCCCGGTCGGGCAGACCTGGACGCACAGGGTGCAATCCACGCACGCGCCCAATCCAAGTGCCACCGGATCCGCCTTCTTGGACCGTGGTCCGCGAGGCTCACCGCGCACCGTGTCGTAGGACACGATCAGCGTGTCCTTGTCGAACATGGCGCTCTGGAAGCGCGCGTAGGGGCACATGTACTTGCACACCTGCTCGCGCATGAAACCGGCGTTGCCATAGGTGGCAAATCCGTAGAAGAACACCCAGAACGTTTCCCAGGGCCCCATGCCCCAATTGGCAAACAAGCCCGCAAGTTCCTTGATGGGCGTGAAATAACCCACGAATGTGAACCCGGTCCATAGGGCCACCGCGATCCACACCACCTGCTTCGCCGCTTTGCGGGAGAACTTGGAAAGCGACAAGGGCGCGCCGTCCAGCCGCATGCGCGCGCTGCGATCACCCTCGATCTTCTTCTCGATCCACAGAAAGATCTCGGTATAGACCGTCTGTGGGCAGGCGTAGCCACACCACTGTCGCCCAGCGACGGCGGTAAAGAGGAACAGTGAAAGGGCCGAGATCACCATGATCCCGGTCAGATAGATGAAGTCCTGGGGATACAGGACCAGGCCAAAAATGTAGAAGCGGCGCGCCCCGAGATCGAAGAGCACCGCTTGTCGCTGGCCCCACTCCAGCCAAGGCAGACCGTAAAAGATGATCTGCGTGAAGAAGACCAGCCCCCAGCGCCACTTGGAGAACAGGCCCGAGACACTGCGCGGGTAGATCTTCTTGTGGGCTTGGTACAGCGATACCAGTTCTGAGTCCCCACCCTCCTCCGATGCAGGAGCATCGGCGGTAGAGGTCACGATCGGGACGGTCTTTCGCGCTGGGTTGTCGTCGAGTTTCAATGGCAGGGGTCGCTGATGGATTGACAGGCTTGAATGATAGAAGAAACCATCACTTGGCCGCGACCGTTGCCTTGTTGGAGAGACCCCAGACATATGCCGTCAGCACATTGACCTGCGCGTCGGTCAGCTTGTCGGCTTGCGCTGGCATCGGATTGACCTTGCCGTTGTTGATCATGGCGACGATTGCAGCCTCGCCAAAACCGTGCAGCCAGATGTCGTCGGTCAGGTTCGGTGCGCCCACCGCCGGATTGCCCTTGCCGTCAGGCCCGTGACAGGCCGCGCAGACGCCGAACTTGGCCTTGCCCAGCGCCGCTTTGACGGAATCATGGGGGCCGCCGGAGAGGCTCAGCACATATTGGGCAACGTTGGTCACGTCTTCGGAGCCCCCCAGCGCTGCAGCCATGGGCGGCATGTTGCCGGTACGACCCTTGACAATGGTGTTCTTGATGATGTCCGGCGTACCGCCACCCAGCCAGTCCTTGTCGGTCAGGTTCGGGAAGCCCTTGCTACCGCGAGCGTCCGAGCCATGGCACTGCGCGCAGTTGTTCATGAACAGGCGCTCGCCAATGGCCATGGCCTTCGGGTCTGCTGCCAATTGCTCCGGCGTCATGCCGTTGAACTTTGCATACAGCGGCTCGATTTCCTTGTTGCCCGCCGCAACTTCTTTGTCGTACTGACCCGTGGAACTCCAGGCAAGTTGCCCCTTGAAGGCGCCGGCACCGGGGTACATCACCAGATAGGCCAAGGCAAAGATGATGGTAATCACAAACAGCCACACCCACCATCGTGGCAGGGGATTGTTCATTTCGCGCAGATCACCATCCCACACATGCCCGGTGGTATTGTCGTTGGCCGTCATCGCCTTGGCCTTGCCGCTGAACCACAGCAGCAACGCGCAGGCCAGAATGCTCACGATGGTGATGCCGCCGACGTATAGCGACCAGAAATTGCTAGTGAAATCACTCATTTTTTTTCCTTTTGCGACCTGTCAGTCTTGCTCGAACGGCAGGTTCGCGGCTTCTTCGAAGTCACGCGCGTTGCGGCGGGACCAGGCCCATGCCACGATACCCATAAAGGTTACGAAACAGACCACAGTGGCCAGCGACCGGAGGGTGTTGGTGTCCAGTTCCATCACTGATATCTCCCTGGTTACTTCCGGGCCAAGCCCAAGCCCTGCAGATAAGCAATCACAGCTTCAATCTCGGTCTTGCCCTTCAACTCGTCAGTCGATGCGGCAATCTGCGCGTCCGTGTAGGGCACGCCGACGGTACGCAAAGCCTTCATGTGTGCAGGCATGGACGCGGCATCCACCGCCGACTTGCCCAGCCAAGGATAGGCCGGCATGTTGGACTCGGGGACGACATCACGCGGATTAAGCAGGTGAATACGGTGCCATTCGTCGCTGTAGCGGCCACCGACACGAGCCAGATCAGGTCCAGTGCGCTTGCTGCCCCACTGGAATGGGTGATCGTAAACCGACTCACCCGCCACCGAATACGGACCATAACGCAGCGTTTCGGCGCGGAACGGACGGATCATCTGCGAATGGCAGTTGTAGCAACCTTCACGGACATAGACATCACGCCCCGCCAATTGCAGGGCCGTAAGGGGCTTGACGCCTTCGATGGGTTGCGTCGTGGACTTCTGGAAGAACAGCGGAACGATCTCGACCAGGCCGCCGAAGAGCAGCACGATCAGGATCAGCACGATCATCAGGAAGTTGTTGGTCTCGATCGCTTCGTGCGACAAACCGGTGCTTTTGTTGTTGGCCATGTTGTAGTTCTCCTCAGGCGTGGGCCGCAACAGCCGGGATGTTGACCGTGGTCGCACGCCCTGCCGTCGCGGTCTTCAGGACGTTCCAGAGCATGATGAGCATGCCGCTGAGGTACAACAGTCCGCCAGCCAGGCGAAGCACATAGAACGGATAAGTGGCCTTCACCGACTCGACGAAGGTGTAGGTCAGGGTGCCGTCGGCATTGACCGCACGCCACATCAGACCCTGCATCACACCGGCAATCCACATCGCGGCGATATAGATCACGATGCCGATCGTGGCGGTCCAGAAATGGATCTCGACGGCTTTCATGCTGTACATCTGCTTGCGGCCAAACAGGCGCGGGATCAGGTAGTACATGGAACCCATGGTCACGAGGCCCACCCAGCCCAAGGCGCCGGAATGCACGTGGCCGACGGTCCAGTCGGTGTAGTGACTCAGAGCATTGACGGTTTTGATCGACATCATCGGGCCTTCGAACGTGGACATGCCGTAGAACGACAGCGACACGATCAGGAAGCGCAGGATGGGGTCGTCACGCAGCTTGTGCCAGGCGCCCGACAGGGTCATGATGCCGTTGATCATGCCGCCCCAACTCGGTGCCAGCAGAACCAGCGAGAACACCATGCCGACCGACTGGGTCCAGTCCGGCAGGGCGGTGTAGTGCAGATGGTGCGGGCCCGCCCACATGTAGGTAAAGATCAGCGCCCAGAAGTGGACGATGGACAGGCGGTAGCTGTAAACCGGACGACCTGCCTGCTTGGGGATGAAGTAGTACATCATGCCCAGGAAGCCGGCGGTCAGGAAGAAGCCCACGGCGTTGTGACCGTACCACCACTGCACCATCGCGTCCTGCACACCCGCATAGGCCGAGTAGGACTTCATAGCGCCAGCGGGAATAGCTGCACTGTTCACCAGATGCAAGATGGCCACCGCAATGATGAAAGCACCAAAGAACCAGTTGGCCACGTAGATATGGCGAACCTTGCGTGTACCAACCGTACCAAAAAACACGACGGCAAAAGATACCCAGACCAGCGTGATCAGGATGTCAATCGGCCACTCGAGTTCCGCGTATTCCTTGCCTTGGGTATAGCCCAGCGGCAAGGACAAGGCAGCGGCCAGAATCACAAGCTGCCAACCCCAGAAAGTAAAGGCCGCCAGCTTGTCCGAAAACAGCCGAACCTGGCAGGTTCTCTGCACGACGTAATATGCCGTCGCAAACAAACCACATCCCCCAAACGCGAATATCACCGCGTTCGTGTGCAACGGCCGCAGTCGGCCGTAGCTGAGGAAGGAGATCCCCAGATTGAGTTCGGGCCAAGCCAGCTGGGCGGCGATGATCACGCCGACCAGCATCCCGACCACGCCCCAGACCACCGTCATGATGGCGAACTGGCGCACAACGGTGTCGTTGTACACAGTCGCCTGCGCGTTTGGAAACTTCATTTACAGCACCTTTACCTAAAAAAACCTCGGGCGAGTGTGGCCCAGCGAAACCTTCACGGACTTGATGAATATCAATCGTTCTTCAGAATCCGCTCTCCTTCGGCCTCGATATCTTCAAACTGGCCCCGATATATCGCCCACCACAGGCCGCCCAGGATGAAAAAGACCAATACCACCGACAACGGGATCAACAAATACAGGATATCCATCAGCTCGTTTCCATCGTTTCCATCCGTCCGGCCAGACGCAGCGCGTTCATGACCACCGCCAGGGAACTCAGCGCCATGCCCAGACCCGCCAGCCAGGCAGGCAGCCATCCCACGACGGCCAGCGGTACACAGACCGCGTTGTAGCCGGCGGCCCACCAGAGGTTCTGCCGCACGATGCGCATCGTACGCCGGGCCAGTTGCACAGTCTGGGCCACCGCAGCCAGCTGATCACCCATCACCACGAAATCTGCCTGGGACTGCGCGAGCGGCACCGCCTTGCCAAAAGCAAAGGAAACGTGGGCACCCGCCAGGCCCGGCCCGTCGTTCAGCCCGTCGCCCACCATGGCCACCTGATGGCCCTGCCCTTGGGCTTCGCGCAGAAAAGCCAGCTTGTCCTGCGGTGAGCAGGCGCCTTGCGCCGTCTCAATACCCACCGCGTCGGCCACCCGGGCTACTGCCGTGGCGCCGTCACCAGACAACAGGCGCACCGCGATGCCGTGCTCGACCATCCAGCGGACCGTCGAACGGGCATCCGCGCGCAAGTCCTCGCGTAGCTCGAACGTGGCCACCCAACCGTCTTCATCCGCCAGACAGACTTCCAGCGCATCTGCCGCGGGCCGGACCAGTCCACAGAAAGTGGCGGAGCCCAGCCGGAACGTCTGGCCGCCGGAGCCACTCGCGCCGCCCATGACCACCCGCCCGTGCAGGCCCTGCCCGGCAACCTCTTGCACCGCCTCGGCATGCATCGGCGCAGTGGCCGCCTGACCACCCGCTGCCACCAGCGCCTTCGAGACGGGATGCAGCGATTGGCGTGCCAGCGCACCCGCCCAGGCCAACGCATCGGCCTGTGACACACCACCACGCGTCGTGACGCGGGCCAGCGCAAAGGCATCACGCGTCAGCGTTCCAGTCTTGTCGAATACCACGGTGTCGACGGTGGCGAGCGTTTCCAGCGCCTGAAGCCGGCGCACCAGCACTCCACTGCGCGCCAGTGCGCCGGCACTGGCCAGCATCGCCGCCGGAGTGGCCAACGACAGGGCGCAAGGGCAGGTGACCACCAGCACGGCCACCGCCACCATGAGTGCGTGGCCGGGATCGCGTGACCACCAGAACAGGGCGGCACCGCCGGCTGCCAACAGCACGGCGATCAGGAAAGGCCGGGCCATGCGATCCGCGAGTTGCGCGATCTGCGGCTTGGTGCTGGATGCCTCGTCCATCAGCGCCACGATCTGCGCAAAGCGGGTCTGTGTCCCGGTGCGCTCGACCTGCACGAGCACGGCAGCGGTCAGGTTGTGGCTGCCGGCAATCACATCCTCGCCCTGCGCGCGCGGCACCGGCCGCGATTCACCCGTCAGCAGCGCTTCATCGGCGAGTGTCTGACCCTCCAGCACCCGTCCATCAGCCGGAAACGCCTCGCCCGGCAGGACCCGGATCACGTCACCGGCCACGATGCGGCGCACCGCGACCCGCTCGAAGTCGCCATTGGCCAGCCGTCGCTCCACGCTGTCGGGTAGCCGGTTCATCAGCGCCTCCAGCGCGCCCGCCGTGCGGTCGCGCAGGCGCAACTCGAGCCAGCGCCCGGTCAGCAGGAAGAAGACGAACATCGTCAGCGAGTCGAAATACACCTCTCCACCGAAAATCCCGTCGGGCTCGAACGTGCCTGCGCTGCTGACCAGAAAGGTGATCAGCATGCCCAGGGCCACCGGAAGGTCCATGCTGATCTGCCGCTGCCGCAGGTCGCGCAATGCGCTGGTGAAAAAAGGGCCGCAGGAAAACAGCATGACGGGCAAGGTCAGCACCCAGGACGCCCAGCGCAGCAGGCGCGCCATTTCTGCCGTCAGGTCGCCGGCCTCTGCCACGTAGGCCGGCCATGCGTACATCATGACCTGCATCATGCACAGGCCCGCCACGCCCATGCGCCAGACCGCCTTTCGCAATTCGGCCTTGCGGCGGTCGTTCGCAAACGCGTCATTCGCGGGCACGGCCGGATAGCCGGCGCGCCGCGCCGCCTGCATCCAGCCGGATGGCTTGACCACCCCGTCGGACCAGACAATTCGGCCACGGTGCGTGGCCGCGCTGACCCGCACCGACTCGACCCCGGGAACCGCGCGCAGGGCATCCTCGATGGTCAGGGCGCAGGCTGCACAATGCATGCCCTCGAACACCACGCTGGACTCCCAGCAACTGGGCCGCTGGTCCACCGGGCGGCTGAAGGCAGACCACTCCTGCGGGTCGTCCAGCAAGACCAGTCTTTCGGCCGGTTCGACCCGGGCCACCGGACTGTCGGCTTCAGGCGCGCCTGAGCCGGGCAGCGGGTTCAGTGTCGGACTGGCGGCAAGCATGGGGTTGGAGCTTAACGGCAACGCGTTCGCATGTCTTGATATGAATCAAGACGCGCGGTCGGAGTTGCGGTAATCTGACTCCATAAACAACCAGGAGCACACCATGTATGCACGCATCCTCGTCGCCACCGACGGTTCCACCCTCTCCAAGAAGGCCGTCAACTCGGCGATCTCGCTGGCTGCCTTGTGCGGCGCCGAACTGATCGCCATCAAGGTGGTTCCCCGCTATCCGCAGAGCTATTTCGAAGGCTCCATTCCCCTTTCCGTTGAAGATGTGAAGCGAGTCGAGAAACAGTGGGCCGACGACGGTCAGGCCGTCGTCGAAGCGGTCAAGAAGACCGCCGCCACCAAGGGCGTGGCCGTCAAGGCCTTGACGGTCAAGTCGGACCTCGTGTCAGACGCGCTGATTTCCGCCGCTACCAAGTACAAGGTCGATCTGATCGTGATGGCCTCGCACGGCCGCAAAGGCATCAAGCGCCTGCTGCTGGGCAGCGAAACCCAGCACGTGCTGACCCATTCGCATGTGCCGGTGCTGGTTCTTCGCTGAAACTGCCCAGGAAAAATGGCCATTCCATCGCGGAACAGCCGTCTTAAGCTACTAAAAACCGAGCGGCATGCCCTTGCTCTCTATGGTTGGGCGCGTCGCGCGGCGAAGGTCAGGTGAACAGCTTCGCGTATTGGTCCCGCAGCAGGTTCTTCTGCACTTTGCCCATGGTGTTGCGTGGCAACTCCGACACGACAAAGCAGCGCTTGGGAATTTTGAAATTGGCCAGTTTGGCTTTCAGTTCGGCAATGACGGCCTCGGGCCGGACCGTGGCGCCGGGTTTGGCAATCACCACCGCCACCCCCACTTCTCCGAAGTCCGGGTGCTGCACCCCGACCAGGGCGCTCTCGGCCACGCCGGGCAATTCGTTGATGTAGCCCTCGATCTCGGCCGGATAGACGTTGTAGCCGCCTGAGATGATCAGGTCCTTGCTGCGGCCGACGATGGTCACATAGCCGCGCTCATCGATCCTGCCGACGTCGCCGGTCTTGAAGAAGCCATCGGCCGTGAACTCCTCGGCCGTTTTCTCCGGCATGCGCCAGTAACCGCCGAAAACGTTCGGCCCCTTGACCTGGATGCCGCCGATCTCGCCCAGCAGCACCGGTTGACCCTCGTCATCCTGCACCCGAAGGCTCACGCCCGGAAGCGGAAAACCCACGGTGCCGCCGCGGCGCTCGGTCTGACCGCTGTAGCGCGCATCAGCATGGAAGGGGTTCGACGTCAGCATGATCGTCTCGCTCATGCCGTAACGTTCCAGGATGGTGTGGCCGGTGCGTTGCTGCCATTCGGTGAAGGTCTCGATCAGCAGCGGCGCCGAGCCCGAAATGAACAGGCGCATCCGCTGTGCGGCTTCTCGCGTGAGGGTCGGCTCGGCCAGCATGCGCACATACAGCGTGGGTACGCCCATGAACACGGTGGCCTCGCGCATGCGGGCGATGACGGTCCTGGGGTCGAACCGGTTCAGCCATATCATCTTGCTGCCATTGAGCAGCGCCGCATGAATGGCCACGAACAGGCCATGCACGTGGAAGATCGGCAGCGCGTGGATGAGTACGTCGCCCCGGCCGTCAGGCCCTCCGGTAGCCGTCCAGCCCCAGTAGTCCTTCAGCACCACGGCGTTGGACCGCATGTTGCCGTGCGTCAGCATCGCACCTTTGCTGCGCCCGGTGGTACCACTGGTGTAGAGGATGGCAGCCAGGTCGTCGTCGTCCTTGACAGCCGGGGTGTGGCGATCGTTGCAGCGGGACGCGCGCTCCAGCAGGGTGCCGGTGCGATCGTCGCCCAAGGTGAACACGTGTTTCGTGCCCGCAGTGAAGGCGATCTGGCTGACCCAGCCAAAATTTTTCGGGCTGCAAATCACCACGGCGGGCTCGGCATTGCCGATGAAATACTCGATTTCGGCGCTCTGGTAAGCCGTGTTCAGCGGCAGGAACACATAGCCTGCGCGCAGCGTGGCGAGGTACAGCAGCATGGCTTCGACCGATTTTTCGACCTGCACCGCCACCCGGCTGCCCTCGGGCAACTCCAGCGAGGCGAGCAGGTTGGCCATCATCGCCGTTGCGCGGTCAAGGTCGCGCCACGAATAACACAGCCCGGGCCCGCCGGGATCGGCGGTTTCGACGGCGATGGCGTCCAGGTCGGTGGGGAACGCGGCGCGCAGCGCGACAAAAAGGTTCAGATTGCTCATGTTCGATCGGGTTGTGGGCTCAGAAAACGGGTTTGCGCTTGTCCAGGAAGGCGGTGATGCCCTCGCGGTGCTCCGCGCTGCCGGCATAGGCGTAAGCGGAATTGACTACGGATTCCATAGCATCCGATGAGCCATCGACGCTGGGATTCAGCTGATTCAAGGCCCGAAACGTCTGTTTGTTCAGGCGTGCGGCCTGCGGGGCCAGTGCGGCGATGCGCCGCGCGCGCGCGAGGGCCTCCCCGGCCACGTCGGCATCGGTCAGTACGCCGTTCAGGAACCCGCGCAGCAGCAGCGTCGGCGCATCCAGCACCGCTGCTTCCAGCAGCATTTCCCGCGCCGTCAGCCCGCCGAGCGCCTCGCTGACCAGTTTCGCCTCGCGCGGCGCCATCGGAAAGCCGAGGCGGGCAATCGGTGCACCGAACTTCGCCGATGCGCCGGCCACCCGGATGTCACAGCAACTGGCAATTTCCACGCCGGCGCCCATGCAGTTGCCCTCGATCTGCGCCACGAGGGGCACGTCGCAGCACAGCATGGCGTCGAGTCCGCCCCAGACATCGTCTTCATGAAAGTCGCGCAAGCCCTGCTCGCTGAAGCGAAACGCCGGGTACTCGGCGATGTCGCCCCCGGCGCAGAAATGCCCGCCCTCGCCCTCGACGATCACGCAACGAATGCTCGCGTCTTGCTGGATGCCCTCGAACACGCTCCTGAGCTCGCGCCACATGGCGCGCGACATGGCATTGAGCTTGCCGGCGTGGCTCAGTGTGACGCGGGAGATGCCGCCATCCGCCGCAATCCGGACCTGCCCCGCCATGTCAGTCCAGCTTGGCGCCCGAGGCCTTGACCACCAGCGCCCACTTGCGGATTTCGCCATTGACGAACGCACCGAACTGCGCGCCCGTCAGGTTGGGGAAGTCAGCGCCCTGGCTGGCCCAGACCGCTTTCGCCTCGTCGGTGGTGCAGGCCCTGCGGATCTCCTCGATGGCCCGGGCCTGGATATCGGCGGGAGTGCCTTTCGGCGCCCAGATCCCGTACCAGGTCGTGACGGTGTACTCCGGCAAGCCCAGCTCCGCGGCACAAGGGACATCGGGAAAGGCGGGACTGCGCTTGTTGCCGGACACCATCAGCGCCTTGATTCGTCCGCCCTTGATGTGGTTGGCCGAGGAACCCAGGCCGTCGAACATCATGTCGACGTTGCCGGCGATCAGGTCCTGCAACGCCGGGCCTGCCCCGCGGTAGGGAATGTGGGTGATGAAGGTGTTCGTCTGTTGCTTGAACAGTTCGCCCGCCAGATGGTGCGAGGTGCCGCCACCGGCCGATGCATAGTTCAGCTTGCCGGGATGTGCCTTGACGTAAGCCAGGAACTCCTTGAAGTTCGCCGCGGTGACCTTCTTGGGATTCACCACCAGCACCTGCGGCACGCTGGCCACGAGGATCAGCGGCACGAAATCCTTCTCCAGGTCGTAGTCCAGCTTGGGGTACATCGCCGGTGCAATGGCGTGGTGCACCGCACCCATGAACAGCGTGTAACCGTCCGGTGCGGCCTTGGCAGCAATGCCGGCACCCAGCGTACCGCCGGCACCACCCCGGTTGTCGATGATCAGTTGCTTGCCGGTCAGCCGCGCGAACTGCGCCGCCATGGGACGGGCGAACGCATCGGTGCCGCCACCAGCGGGAAACGGCACGATCAAGGTCACGGCCTTGGCCGGCCAGGTCGTCTGCGCATGGGTTGGGGCCTGCCAGGCACCGGCGGCTGCGGTGGCCAAGGCTGCGCGCAGCACGGTGCGCCGTTGGATCGAAGGGTTCATGGGTGTCTCCAGTTTGTTATCGAACGCAGAAATCAGAAAAACAAGGCCGCGGTGGCGCTGGACACCGGGATTTTGCCCTGCGCGAGCTGGGTCCGATGCCGATCCAGCCGCCCCAGATCGTAGAGGTAATTGACCATCAAGCCACAGGACTGCCGGATCCCCTTCGCCGACGGATCAGCCGCCCAGTTGAGTCGCTCCACCCGCGCCCCGTTGCCCAGATGAAAGCGCGCCACCGCATCCAACGGCTTGCCATCGGCCATTTCACGGCCCAGGTACTGCGCCCCACATTGCAACAGCCAGTGACGCAGCGGGGACTTGGGCTCCAGCGCCGGCACCGAGTCGAGCGCTGCCAGCACGGCCTGCGCCGTGAGCGGCTGCGCGCCGAGCGAACGGGCCAGCTCGTCGCGGGCCTTCAGCGGCGTGAGCTGGAGCAGCCGGTCCGCGTGGCGGCTCAGCCAGTTCCGGAAGCCGGGCATCGGCGACAGCGTGGCAAAGACCTTCAGGCGCGGGAACTCGGTGCGCAACGTTTCGACCACGCGCTTGATCAGCGAGTCGCCAAAGCTCACCCCTTTCAAGCCGGGCTGGGTGTTGCTGATGGAATAGAAAATGGCGGTGCTGGAACGAGCCGGGTCCGCCGGCGCAGCCGCCTCGTCCAACAGTGGCGTGATGCTGTCGGCGATCGCTGTCGTGAACGCGACCTCGACGAAGATCAGGGGCTCGTCCGGCAGACGCGGATGGAAGAAGCCGTAACAGCGGCGGTCCGCATCAAGACGGTTCTTCACATCGGCCCAGCTGCGGATGTCGTGCACCGCCTCGTACTTGATAAGCTTTTCGATCAGCGATGCGGGTGAGTCCCAGCTGATGCGGCGCAGGTCCAGGAAGCCCACGTCGAACCAGGTGGAAAACATGTATTCCATCTCGACATCCAGCGCCTGCAGCCGCCGGTCCGTTTTCAGGTACGGCAGCATCTCGGCGCGCAGGTCCACCAGAAAGCGGATGCCGCCGTCAAACACGCTGAAGCGTTGCAGCAGGCGCCGCCGTGGCGACACCGTCGCACGGCGGTATTGCACTTCGGCGGCGGCCTCGTCCGGCGTGCCGACCGCCGCGGCGAACTGCGCCTGCGCCTGCCGCACGTTCTGCGCATCGGCCACGAACTGCTCGCTCATCAGCAGCCACATGTCGCGCCGCTGCGCCTCGGTGGCACTGGCATACCAGAGCGCCACGCCCTGGGCGCGTCGCCCACCCTCGACCTCGCTGACCCGCGGATCCACGATGGCCTTCAACTCCTCCAGGGTGCGCCGCAGCACGCGTGGCGACAGGGCCTCCTCCTGGCGGCGCAGCGTCGCCGACAGGCGCTCCCGGGTGGAGCGCACGCCAGGGGTGGCGCCGGCCGAGGCGGAGACTCCCTTTTCAATAGCATGCGACGACCCTTCCACGCTGGGAATGGCGGGTTCTGATCCAGGTTTTGGTTCCGGAAGCAGCTTGGACATGTTGCGGCCGATCCAAGTGGATGTGTTCATGCGTGGCCTCCCCTCGCCTTGATGGTCAAACACTCCCGCCCGGCACGCCGGGCGTTCATGCGAGCGCCCGGCTTTTCTGCACCCGCGCCAGCTCGCGCAGCGCGGCACGCTGACGGGTCAGATGGGTTCGCATCGCTGTGTCGGCGCCGTCGGGATCGCGCGCCTTGAGCGCGGCAAACACGGCCATGTGTTCAGCCAGGCTTTGCGCCAGGCGACCCGGCGCGTGCAACTGCTGCAAACGGGCCAGCTTCAGCACCTTGCGCAGGTCGCCGATCACCTGTGCCAGCCAGCGGTTGCCCGCCAGCGTGATGATGGCCTCGTGGATGGCGAAATTGACCGCGTAGTAGTCGTTGATCTGCCCGGCGGTGGCATGCCGGTTGAGCCGTTCGTGCAGGAGGTCCAGCGCCGCCAGGTCGGCGTCGGTCGCATTGCGCGCCGCTTCAAAGGCGCAGCGCCCTTCCAGCAGGGCGATGACCGGAAAGATCTCGTCCAGGTCCTGCTCCGTCACCTGGTTCACGAAACACCCCCGCCGCGGCTCATGGCGCACCAGCCCCTCGGCATTGAGCACCTTGAGCGCCTCGCGCAACGGGGTGCGGGAGATCTGCAGCACCTCGCACAGCACGCCCTCGTCGATGAAGCTGCCGGGCACCAGCTCGCCCTCAAAGATCATCGAACGCAACCGGGCCGCCACTTCATCATGGAGCGAGTGATGCACACCGCGCTGGGCGATTGACTGCTGGAGCGTTGACATGGCGGACTTACCCGTGCAGGTGGCGGAAAGGCCAGGCACGGGCGCGAGCCCATGGCCTGTGGCGGAGCGCGGTTTGCCGGGTGTTCAGATAATTTTTCATAATTACACGTAATTTTGTGCAGCTCGTGGACTGAAAAGCAAGACCCCAGGCGTCGGTGTAAACCCTTGACGGCCGGGTTGAAAATCCGGTCGGCGCCCTTCACGCGGTTCGTAACGGCGCCGGCATGAAGGCGAGTCAGTCTGCATCATGGCCGCCCTTGCCCCACACCGGGACGAACCGACGCTGGGAGCCATTGCAGTTTCAGGCCGGATATGGAATCCTTCGAGGCATGGCGGACTTCAACCGGTGTTCAGCGGTGCACGGAAGGCCGCCCCGGCGCTGATCCCCGTCGGCAACATTCCTGGAGAAAAAGACATGGTCACCACCGTCAAGCCCCCCGCGCGGCGCAGCAAGAGCAGCACCCCGCCTGCCCACTCACCCGCCGGTGTGACCCCCGCTCCCTTGCTGCCCCTCGCGCCGGCGAGCCCGTCCATGCTGCTGTCGCTGGCGCGGCAACTTCAATCCTGGTCGGGGTCGATTCTGGGCGGGGTTGGCACCGCCACCGACATGGCGATGACGCTGGCCCAGTCCCGGGTGCAAAAACCCGGACCGAAGGCCGCCGTCGCCAAGGCGGCAGCCCTGCTGCGCGACCTGCGCCAAGCCGCTGGCCTTTCCGTGGACGACCTTGGGCGCGCACTGGAACTGGACGACCCATCGTTCATGGGCCTGGTGGAGAGCGGCAAGGTCGGCCTGCCGTTCGACCTCATCCTGCGCATGGCCGCGGTGCTGGGCCGCAACGACCCGATCGGTTTCATCCTTCAGATGACCCGCTCTTACAACCCCGGGACCTGGAAAACCCTGGAAGCCCTGGGCATCGGCAAGCTGGTGGTCCAGGCCGGACGCGAACGTGAATTTGCCAACATCTACCGCAGCCACGACGCAGCGCGCAACCTGTCGGACGCTGACTTTGCGGCGGCGCTGGCCTTCACCGACGCCGCATTCAAGACCGCGCTGGCCTTTCACGCTGGGCTGTCGGGCACGCGGACGAAGGCCCCACCCCCCAAGACCCGGAAAAAATCGACCTGACAGCTAGGGTCAGCGCACGGGCTTGCTACCCCCGCCCGCTTGAAAAATCAATTTTTATAGCAATAAATGACCAATCCACGCCGGGATCAGGCAGATTTTCTTCAAATTTCAGCCTGAATGGCCGTCCGCGGCCTGCGCGCGCTGCCCGAACCACCACCACAGGCCGGCGCCACCCAGAATCATGGGCACACACAGCCACTGGCCCATGCTCATGCCCAGCGCCAGCAGGCCCAGGTGGGCGTCGGGTTCGCGGAAGTACTCGGCGATGAAACGGAACACGCCATACCCGAACAGGAAGGCGGCACTCACCTGACCCGGCGCGCGCTCCTTGCGCCCATACAGCCACAACAGCACGAACAGCAGCAGGCCTTCCATCAGGAACTGGTAGATCTGCGACGGGTGACGGGGCGTGCTGCCCGCGCCGCGAAACACCATCGCCCAAGGCAATGACGGGTCGGCAATGCGGCCCCAGAGCTCGCCGTTGATGAAATTGCCCACCCGGCCGGCAGCCAGGCCCGTGGGGATGCAGGGTGCGACGAAGTCCATGACCTGCAGGAACGAGCGGTGCCGCGAACGGGCGAACCACGCCATGGCCGCCATCACGCCCAGCATGCCGCCGTGAAAGCTCATGCCGCCTTGCCAGACGGCGAAGATTTCCAGCGGATGGGTGGCGTAATAGCCCGGCTTGTAAAACAGGCAATAGCCCAGGCGCCCGCCGATGACCACGCCCATGACGCCCAGGAACAGGATGTCCTCCACGTCCGCCCGCCGCCAGGCGCCCGGACCGGTGCTGGAGGCAAACGGTTCATGGCGCAGCCGGCGAAGGCCGAGCCACAGGAACAGGCCAAAAGCGGCCAGGTAGGTCAGCCCGTACCAGTGGATGGCCAGCGGGCCGATCTGCAGGGCGACCGGATCGATTTGGGGATGGATCAGCATGGCTTGCGATTGTGCAGCAAGCCATGCCGATCCCGGCGAAGCGCTTCAGGAATGCTCGATGCGCACGTACTCGAAGTCCTGCGGCTGGTTGTTGATGCCCACGCGGGGCGGCGCGATCCAGGTGGCGTACTGGCCGGGCTCGAAGCAGGGCTTCATCAGCGAGTTGATGTGGTCATAGTCGTCGTCGTTGCACAGCCAGTCGCCCTGCCCGGCCTGCCAGGCCTCTTCGCTCAGGATCTCGCCGGCCGGGTTCACACGCACGCGGGCAAACTCGCCGATCCTGCGGTTGAAGGCCTTGTGCGGCTGCGTGAACTTGAAGGCGATGCCGGCCTTCTCGATCACCTTGTTCCAGCGGTCGATGCCACCCTGGCAGTCGGCGATGTAGTCGTCCAGCAGGCGGCTGTTGATGGAGCGCAGCGCGGGCACCTCCTCGGTCACGAGCTGGCCGTCCACCACGCGCAGCACCGGGTAGGTGGCGTTCTCCAGCTGGTGGTCGTCCTTCAGCCCGCTTTCGTTGAAGCGGCCCTTCAGGCCCGAGCTGAAGGCTTCGGCGCCGTTGGAGGAGATTTCCGAGCCGAACAGGTCGCGCGTGACCGACATGTGGAAGTTGGCCTTCTTCTGCAGCGTGGGCAGGTCGACCACGCCGAGCTTGCGGATGGCGGCCTTGTCGTAGGGATCGGTGATGCCGGCAGCCTTCATGGCATTGCAGGTCGCCTCGATGGTGCGGCCAACGCCGGTTTCTCCGACGAACAGGTGGTGCGCCTCTTCGGTCAGCATGAAGCGGCAGCTGCGCGACAGCGGGTCGAAGCCGGACTGCGCCAGCGCGGCCAGCTGCATCTTGCCGTCGCGGTCGGTGAAGTAGGTGAACATGAAGAACGACAGCCAGTCCGGCGTGCGCTCGTTGAAAGCACCCAGGATGCGCGGGTTGTCCTGGTGGCCGGAACGGCGCTCAAGCAGGGCCTGCGCCTCTTCACGGCCATCCTTGCCGAAGTACTTGACCAGCAGGTAGACCATGGCCCAGAGGTGGCGGCCCTCTTCCACGTTCACCTGGAACAGGTTGCGCATGTCGTACAGCGAGGGGGCAGTGGCACCCAGGAAACGCTGCTGCTCCACCGAGGCGGGCTCGGTGTCGCCCTGCACCACGATCAGGCGGCGCAGCAGCGAGCGGTATTCACCCGGCACTTCCTGCCAGGCGGGCTGGCCCTTGTGGCGGCCGCAGGGGATGACCCGGCCTTCTTCCTTGGGCGCCAGCAGGATGCCCCAGCGGTATTCGGGCATCTTCACGTGGCCGAACTTGGCCCAGCCGCTCGGGTCCACCCCCACGGCGGTGCGCAGGTAGACCTCCGCCTCCTGGAAGCCCTCGGGGCCCATCTCCTTCCACCAGTCGACGTAGTTGGGCTGCCAGGTTTCGAGCGCGCGCTGCAGTTGCTTGTCGCTGGACAGGTCGACGTTGTTGGGGATGCGGTCGTCGTAATTGACTTCGACAAAGGCGTCGCCGCGGACGGCAGCGGCTTCTTCAACCAGTTCAGTGGGTTCGCTCATGGGGTCTCCTGAAGATCGGGGTGGGATGTATTGAAATGCACTATGTTGCTACAGGCAAATTTCAATTGATGCATTTTTATGCATCATCAAGACGGCAAGTTTGATCCAGCGCAAACAAGTCGCACGTTCAGCGCGCGGCGCGCGAAAAAGGAAAAGGGCGCCGCGAGGGCGCCCTTCAGGGTCCCGCGCCAGCGCGCGGGAAGGCTGGATCCGTCAGTCGCCGAGCAGGCTCAGGTCCCGCACGGCCCCCTTGTCGGCTGACATGGCCAGCAGGGCATAGGCCTTGAGCGCAGCCGACACCTTGCGGGGGCGCGGCTGGGCCGGTTTCCAGCCTTTGGCGTCCTGCTCGGCCCGGCGACGGGCCATTTCCTCGTCCGACACCAGCACGTTGATGCTGCGGTTGGGAATGTCGATGCGGATGCGGTCGCCGTTGCGCACGAGGCCGATGGCGCCGCCGGCAGCCGCTTCGGGTGAAACGTGACCGATCGACAGGCCCGACGTGCCGCCGGAGAACCGGCCGTCGGTCAGCAACGCACAGGCCTTGCCCAGGCCCTTGGACTTGATGTAGGAAGTCGGGTACAGCATCTCCTGCATGCCCGGGCCGCCCTTGGGCCCTTCGTAGCGCACCACCACGATGTCGCCGGCTTTGACCTGGTCGGCCAGGATATTGGCCACTGCTTCGTCTTGCGACTCCACCACGTGGGCGGGGCCTTCAAACACCAACAGCGCATCATCAACACCGGCGGTTTTGACCACGCAACCGTCCAGCGCGATATTGCCGACCAACACAGCCAACCCCCCTTGCTGCGAGAAGGCATGGTCCACGGAGCGGATGCAACCTTCGGCACGGTCGGTGTCCAGGCTGGGCCAACGCGCCGCTTGGCTGAATGCGACTTGCGTGGGAATGCCACCAGGCCCGGCCATGTAGAAGGTCTTGACCGCATCCGATGGATTGCGGGCAATGTCCCACTGATCGAGCGCGTCCTTCATGGTCTTGCTGTGCACGGTGGGGACGTCGGTGTGCAAGCGGCCTGCGCGGTCCAACTCGCCCAGAATGCCCATGATGCCGCCAGCGCGGTGCACGTCTTCAATATGGTATTTGTTGGTGTTGGGCGCCACCTTGCAAAGCTGGGGCACGATTTTGGACATGCGGTCAATGTCGGCCATGGTGAAGTCGATTTCGGCCTCTTGCGCAATCGCCAGAATATGCAGGATGGTGTTGGTGGAGCCGCCCATGGCGATGTCCAGCGCAATCGCGTTCTCAAATGCCTTGAAGCCCATGGAGCGCGGCAGCACGGTTTCGTCGTCTTGCTCGTAGTAGCGCTTGCACAGCTCTACGGCCAGGTGTCCGGCGCGCTTGAACAGTTGTTCCCGGTCTGCGTGCGTGGCCACCACGGTGCCGTTGCCGGGCAAAGACAAGCCCAGCGCTTCGGTCAGGCAGTTCATGGAGTTGGCCGTGAACATGCCCGAGCAGCTACCGCAGGTGGGGCAAGCCGAGCGCTCCACTTCGGCCACATCGGCGTCACTCACCTTGTCGTCGGCGGCCATCACCATGGCGTCGATCAGGTCGAGCTTCTTGAACTCGATTTTCTGGGTAATGGGGTTGAGCAGCTTGACCTTGCCGGCCTCCATGGGGCCACCGGATACAAACACCACGGGGATGTTCAGCCGCATCGCAGCCATCAGCATGCCGGGAGTGATCTTGTCGCAGTTGGAGATGCAGACCATGGCGTCCGCGCAATGGGCGTTGACCATGTACTCGACTGAGTCGGCAATGATGTCGCGGCTGGGCAGCGAATAGAGCATGCCGTCGTGACCCATGGCAATGCCGTCGTCGACAGCGATGGTGTTGAACTCCTTGGCCACGCCACCGGCGGCCTCGATTTCACGGGCCACCAGCTGGCCCAGGTCCTTCAGGTGCACATGCCCCGGCACAAACTGGGTGAACGAATTGACGACCGCGACGATGGGCTTGCTGAAGTCATCGTCCTTCATGCCGGTGGCGCGCCAGAGGGAGCGTGCCCCCGCCATGTTGCGGCCGGCGGTGGAAGTCTTGGAACGGTATGCGGGCATGATGGTGGTCCCTGGGTGAGGGTTCAAGAACGTTGAAAATGGACCGTCGATTATCGCCCAGCCTCCGGCCCGCATGCCGCCGTGAGGGGTTTGCCATGACGCCCCGGGCAGCCGGGGACAGGCGCAGATCAACTATGTTTTCAGTAGCGCTTTACGACCACCCGGCGCTGGGATGACGCCGATCGGGGACTGAAACCGCTTAGCGGGGCTTCTTCGGGCCGATCCCAAGCGCGGAGCGCTGCTTGTCGATGCGGTCCTGCTTGCGCTTGTCCATCCGCTCCATCGCCTTTTTCTTGGAATAGCCACTCCAGTCCGCCCAGGCCCACCAGAGCGCGGCCAGAGCAAAAGGCGCCAGCACCACGGTCCAGCTCCAGTTCGCCACCGGGCCGAACTCCAGATATTTCATGGCCAGCAAGACCAGTCCCAGTATCAGGAAATACATCACCGACTCCTATTCACGGTTAACCCCTCGCCATGCGGGTGTCAACCAGCTTCCCTACAATCGCGTTGTTCAACTCTAACCGACTCCACGAGGAAAAACGATGAGACAGCTCTTTCTGGCCGTGACGCTGGCAATCACCGCGGCAACCCCGGCACTCGCCGATCAGGCCTTGGCCACGTCAAAGAACTGCATGGCCTGTCATGCTCTCGACAAGAAGCTGGTGGGCCCCTCCTACAAGGACGTTGCCGCCAAGTATGCCAAGGACAAGGGTGCCGTGGACATGCTGGCTGCCAAGATCATCAAGGGCGGCTCCGGCGTCTGGGGCCCGGTGCCGATGCCCGCCAACGCGCAGGTCAACGATGCCGAAGCCCATAAACTGGCCGCGTGGGTCTTGACGGTCAAGTAAGTCGAATTCCCCCGAAAAAAAGCCCGCTGACCCAGCGGGCTTTTTTTTGGTCGGGTCAGCCACCTGGAGCACCGCCGGCAACAGGTGCCAACGGGCTCTCCCAAGCCGCCGCGGCCACTTACCAGGCCTGGCCCAGCTGATCCAGAATCGCCGGGTTCTCCAGCGTGCTGGTGTCCTGGGTGATGGCTTCGTTCTTGGCAATGCTGCGCAGCAGGCGGCGCATGATCTTGCCAGAGCGGGTCTTGGGCAGATTTTCGCCAAAGCGGATGTCCTTGGGCTTGGCAATCGGGCCGATTTCCTTGCCGACATGGTCGCGCAGTTGTTTGGCAATCGCCTTGGCCTCGTCGCCGGTGGGCAGCGGGCGCTTCAGCACGACGAAGGCGCAGACGGCCTCGCCGGTGGTGTCATCGGGACGTCCGACCACGGCCGCTTCAGCCACGAGTTCGGTGCAGCTCACCAGCGCGGACTCGATCTCCATCGTGCCCATGCGATGGCCCGATACGTTCAGCACGTCGTCGATGCGGCCGGTGATGGTGAAGTAGCCCGTTTTGACGTCGCGGATCGAGCCGTCGCCGGCGAGGTAGTACTTGCCCTTGAAGTCTTCCGGGTAGTAGCTCTTCTTGAACCGCTCGGGGTCGCCCCAGATGTTGCGGATCATCGACGGCCACGGCTTCTTGACCACCAGAATGCCGCCCACCCCATTGGCCACATCCTTGCCCGTCTCGTCGACGATCGCGGCCTGGATGCCGGGGAACGGCAGCGTGCAGGAGCCCGGCACCATGGGCGTGACACCCGGCAGCGGCGTGATCATGTGGCCGCCGGTCTCGGTCTGCCAGAACGTATCGACGATCGGGCAGCGACTGCCGCCCACGTGCTGGTAGTACCACTCCCAGGCCGCGGGGTTGATCGGCTCGCCCACCGAGCCCAGCAGGCGCAGGCTGGACAGGTCATAGCTCTTCGGATGCACGGCATCGTTCGATTCGGCCGCCTTGATCAGCGAGCGGATGGCGGTCGGCGCGGTGTAGAAGATCGTGCACTTGTGGCGCTCGATCATCTTCCAGAAGCGACCGGCGTCCGGATAGGTCGGCACGCCTTCGAACACGATCTCGGTGCCGCCCAGCGCCAGCGGGCCGTAGGTGATGTAGGTGTGGCCGGTGACCCAGCCGATGTCGGCGGTGCACCAGAACACGTCGTCGGCCTTCAGGTCGAAGGTCCACTTGGTGGTCAGCGCCGCATGCAGCAGATAGCCGCCAGTGGAATGCTGCACGCCCTTGGGCTTGCCGGTGGAGCCGGAGGTGTAGAGCAGGAACAAGGGGTGCTCGGCCTCGACCCACTCGGGTTCGCAGGTCGTGGGCTGGCCCGCCACCAGGTCACTCATCCAGACGTCCCGGCCAGCGGTCATGGCGATTTCGCCGCCGCTGCGCTTGACCACCAGCACCTTGCTGATCGAATCGCAGCCGCCCAGCGCCAGCGCCTCGTCAACGATGGACTTCAGCGGCAGCTGCTTGCCGCCGCGAACCTGGTGGTCCGCCGTGATGATGGCCTTGGCACCGGTGTCCTCGATGCGGTCGCGCAGCGACTGGGCAGAGAAGCCGCCGAACACCACCGAGTGCGTGGCACCGATGCGCGCACAGGCCTGCATGGCTGCCACGCCTTCGATGGACATCGAAATGTAGATGACGACCCGGTCGCCCTTGCCGATGCCGATGGACTTCAGTCCATTGGCGATCTGGCAGGTCTTGGCCAGCAGTTCGCTGTAGGTCACGCGGGTCACTTCGCCGCCGTCGGCTTCGAAGATGATGGCCGTCTTGTCACCCAGACCGCGCTCCACGTTGCGATCCAGGCAGTTGTAAGAGGCGTTCAGCGTTCCGTCCGCAAACCATTTGAAGAACGGCGCATTGCTCTCGTCGAGCACCTGGGTGAACGGCTTCTTCCAGCTGATCAACTCCCGCGCCAGGCGTCCCCAGTACCCTTCGTAGTCGGTTTCAGCCTCCTTGCACAGGGCTTCGTAAGCCGGCATGCCCGCGATCGTGGCGTTGCGGACAAAGTCATCGCTCGGCAGATAGACATGGGTTTCGGTGGCAGCGGATTCACCTGCGGTCGGGGCATTCATGGGTTTGTCTCCTGAGGATGTGACGATTGATTGCAAAATCAGGGGCTAAATGTCGGATTGCGCTCTTACAAGGCACTGACTGACGTGAAGCTTTCGAATTCCACCGCCCGCAAGGGACTTCCGGCTTGCCGATAGACTCGTTGTCTGGCCGGATCCCCCCGCCGGTACTGCTTTTCCCAGAAATAGACCCATCATGACGCCGAACCAATCCTCCAAACCGGCCCGCATGAAGCCCATGCCGCGCCTCATCTTTGCCAGCCGCTGGCTTCAGTTGCCGCTGTACCTCGGCCTGATCGCCGCCCAGGGCGTCTACGTTTTCCATTTCTGGGTCGAACTGGTGCACCTGCTGGAGGCTGTCTTCGGCAGCCAGACCGCCTTGCAGGCGCTGATCAACAGCATCGGCTACAAGTCCGACGTCCAGGTCACCTCGTTGAATGAAACCATCATCATGCTGGTGGTACTGGCCCTGATCGACGTGGTCATGATCTCCAACCTGCTGATCATGGTGATCATCGGCGGCTACGAGACCTTTGTCAGTCGCATGAATCTGGAGGAGCACCCTGACCAGCCCGAGTGGCTCGACCATGTGAATGCTTCCGTGCTCAAGGTCAAGCTGGCCACAGCCATCATCGGCATCAGCTCGATTCACCTGCTGAAGACCTTCATCAATGCGGCCAACTACGACGTCAAGGTCCTGATGTGGCAGACGATCATCCACGCCACCTTCCTGCTCAGCGCGCTGGCGATCGCGGCCACCGACCGGTTGATGGCCCCGTCGCACGGGCCCGCCCACTGAGCGCTCCCGGTTCAGCTGCCGTCACGTCCGGCCGGCCGGACCAGTAGCAGTGCGGCCCCCAGCACACCAGCAATCAGGGAGCCCCCGAGCACACCCAGCTTGACCTGAGTGGCGTATTGCGGGTCGAGGCCGTCGAAGGCCAGGGCGCCGATGAACAGGCTCATGGTGAACCCGACACCGCACAGCACGCAGACGCCGAGGAATTGGCGCGTGCTGGCGCCTTCCGGCAAGCGGGCACCGGCCACGCGCATCAGCAGCCAGGAGGCCGCGAACACCCCCACCGCCTTGCCGGCCACCAGGCCGATCGCGATACCGAGCGGCACCGTCTGAAACAGGGTCCCCAGGCTGACGCCTTGCAGGGAGACGCCGGCATTGACAAAGGCAAACATGGGCAACACGGCAAACGCAACCCAAGGGTGCAAGGCGTGCTCGGCCACCTTCAGCGGGGACCCCCCTTTGCCGCCCGACAGCGGGATGGCCAGGGCGGTGATCACCCCTGCCAGCGTGGCGTGGATGCCCGACTTGAGCACGCACAGCCAGATGATCAGACCGACCACTACGTAGGGCCCGATCGCCATGACCCGGGCCCGGTTCAGCAACCAGAGCACCAGAATGCCACCGCCCGCCGCCAGCAACATGCTCAGAGATAGGTCGGCGGTGTAGAAGAAGGCGATCACCAGAATGGCGCCGAGATCATCGATGATCGCCACGGCCGTCAGAAACACCTTGAGCGAAGAAGGCACCCGATTGCCCAGCAGGACCAGAATGCCCAAGGCAAAGGCGATGTCGGTGGCCATCGGTATCGCCCAGCCGCGCAGGGCCACCCCATCGCCCCAGTTGATCGCCGTGTAGATCAGCGCCGGCACCACCATGCCGCCAATCGCCGCGCCCGCTGGCAGCAGGGCCTGGCTGGGAGAAGCCAGTTCGCCCTCGATCATCTCGCGTTTGATCTCCAGCCCGACCAAAAAGAAGAAAACCGCCATCCACAGGTCATTGACCCAGATCACCAAGGGTTTGGCAAGGACCAGCAGATCGGCCCCGATGCGCAACTCCACCGGCAAGTAGACGAAACGTTCGTAGACCGCACTGAAACCGGTATTGCTCGCCACCAAGGCCACAATGGCCGCCAGCGCAAGCACCACGCCGCCCAGCGATTGGGATTGAATGAACTGGCTGAGCGTGCGCTGAATCTTTTTCAACATGGGGTGGAACGTGCCGCGCCAATGCGCTGCTTTGCAAGGATGCGATCGGCGCAGTTTAGTAGACTTGCAACGTTTTCCGGTATCCGGCGCCGGACGAAGACGCCGGGACCGCCGCAGCCGCATTCAAACCAGCCCGACAGGCCCCCACCATGACCACCATCCGCCAGAACGACCTCATCGAATCGATCGCTGCCGCCCTGCAGTACATCAGCTACTACCACCCTGCGGATTACATCGCCCACCTGGCGCGCGCGTATGAGCGGGAGCAAAGCCCGGCCGCCAAGGACGCGATCGCGCAGATCCTGACCAACAGCAAGATGAGCGCCACCGGCCACCGCCCGATCTGCCAAGACACCGGTATCGTCAACGTGTTCCTGAAAGTCGGCATGGACGTGCGCTGGGAGGGCTTCACCGGAAGCCTGGACGACGCCATCAACGAAGGCGTGCGCCGCGGCTACAACGATCCCGCCAATACCCTGCGCGCCTCGGTCGTCGCAGACCCGGAATTCCTGCGCAAGAACACCAAGGACAACACCCCGGCGGTTATCAACACCGAGATCGTGCCCGGCAACACCGTCGAAGTGACCGTCGCCGCCAAGGGTGGCGGCAGCGAGAACAAGAGCAAGATGTACATGCTCAACCCCGGTGACTCGGTCGTGGACTGGGTGCTCAAGACCGTGCCGACCATGGGCGCCGGCTGGTGCCCGCCGGGCATGCTGGGCATCGGCATCGGCGGCACGGCCGAGAAGGCGGTGCTGATGGCCAAGGAAAGCCTGATGGATGATCTGGATATGTACGCGCTGCAGGCCAAGGCCGCCAGTGGCGCGGAGCTCAGCAGCGTCGATAAGCTGCGCCTGGAGCTGTACGAGAAGGTCAACGCGCTGGGCATCGGCGCGCAAGGCCTGGGCGGCCTGACGACCGTGCTGGACATCAAGATCAAGATGTACCCGACGCACGCTGCCAGCAAGCCGATTGCCATGATCCCGAACTGCGCGGCCACGCGCCATGCCCACTTCGTGATGGACGGCAGCGGCCCGGTCTACCTGACGCCACCCTCGCTGGACACCTGGCCCGATGTGGCCTGGACGCCGGATTACGTCAAGAGCAAGAAAGTCGACCTCAACACCCTGACGCCGGCCGAAGTGGCCAGCTGGAAGCCCGGCGACACCCTGCTGCTGAACGGCAAGATGCTGACCGGCCGCGACGCCGCCCACAAGCGCATCAAGGACATGCTGGCCAAGGGCGAAAAGCTGCCGGTGGACTTCACCAACCGCGTGATCTATTACGTGGGACCGGTGGATCCGGTGGGCGACGAGGCGGTCGGCCCCGCAGGCCCCACCACCGCCACCCGCATGGACGGCTTCACCGAGATGATGCTGGCCCAGACCGGCCTGATCGCGATGATCGGCAAGGCCGAGCGCGGGCCGGTGGCCATCGAGGCGATCAAGAAGCACCAGTCCGCCTACCTGATGGCGGTCGGTGGCGCCGCCTACCTCGTGTCCAAGGCCATCAAGACGGCCAAGGTGGTGGGATTCGCCGACCTCGGCATGGAAGCCATCTACGAATTCGACGTGGTCGACATGCCCGTGACGGTGGCGGTGGATGCCGGCGGCACCAGCGCCCACATCACCGGCCCGGCCGAGTGGCAGAAACGCATTGCGACCGGTGAGTTCAAGGGCATCAGCGTCACCGGTGCCTGATCCTTTCGGCGACTGAACCTGTGCAGGCCAGCCAGCCCATCGGTGTCTTCGACAGCGGGGTTGGTGGGCTGAGCATCTTGCGCGCCTTGCGCGCCGAATTGCCCCAAGAGCACTTCGTCTATTTTGCCGATAGCGGCCATGCGCCCTATGGCGAGCGCGACTCGGC
The DNA here is from genome assembly GCF_022705245.1 of Candidatus Skiveiella danica. Classification (NCBI taxonomy): domain Bacteria; kingdom Pseudomonadati; phylum Pseudomonadota; class Betaproteobacteria; order Burkholderiales; family Comamonadaceae; genus Candidatus Skiveiella; species Candidatus Skiveiella danica. The sequence continues at coordinate 72,057 of NZ_JAKJEW010000005.1, forward strand.
GCAGGTGCTTGCCCGCGCACGGGCCATCACCACGGAACTGCTGGAACGTCACGACATCAAGGCCTTGGTCATCGCCTGCAACACGGCCACGGCCGTTGCCATACACCTGATCCGCGCCGAGCACCCTGGTCTGCCGATCATCGGCGTGGAGCCCGCGCTCAAGCCGGCCGCGGCCCTGACCCGCACGCGTCGTGTCGGGGTCATGGCGACGCGCGGCACGCTGGAGAGCGCCAAGTTTGCAGCCCTTCTGGACTCGCTGTGTGGACTGGCGACCTTCATCCTTCAGCCCTGCGACGGACTGTCTGACGCCATCGAGCGCCAGGACACACCAAAAATCATAGCACTCTGTGACCATTACACGCTGGGAATGGGCCAATTTGGCTCCAAAGAAGGGCAGGTGGACACCCTGGTGTTAGGTTGCACCCATTACCCGTTTGCCGCCGATCTGCTGCAGGCGCGCGTCGGTCCAAGCGTCCGCCTGGTCGATACCGGGGAACCCGTCGCGCGGCATACGCGTCAGCTGCTATTGACGCGCCAGGTCCCGTTGCGCGGGGCGGCCGCCCCGCCCGGCACAGAGGGCGGCGCCACCGGCCACCTGACCCTGGTCAGCTCGGGGCCACCCGAGGCACTACGGGAGGCGGTGCGGCGCTGGCTGGATCTGGATCTTCCGGTGCGCCAGAGCGACTGATACCCTCGAAAGAGCAGGCCCCCATCGCGGAAAGGCCGTTGAACGACATCTATTCGGTCGTGATCTGCGCCGTGTCGCAAGCCCAGAGACGTTCGCCGGTCAAATCGAGGTGGGTCAGGTACAGGCGCACATCGAACTCCAGCTGATGGTAGTCCGGCGCCATGTGGCAGCACAGCTTGTAAAACCCCTTGTCGTGCTCGCGCTCCTTCAGATGGGCCAGTTCATGCACGGCAATCATCCGCAAAAATTCGGGCGGGGCGTCACGAAACAACGAGGCAATCCGGATCTCGCGACTGGCCTTCAGCCGGCTGCCCTGAACGCGGGCATGCGTCGTGTGCAAACCCAGTGCATGGCGAATCACCTGGATCTTGCTGTCGAAAAGGACCTTGTCGACGCCGTCGGCACCGCGCAGGTATTCGTTCTTCAAGGCGGTGACAAACTGAAACAGCGCGCGGTCATTGCGAACGGTGTGGACCACCGGATACCGCTTGCGCAAATGGACACCCAGACCCGACCCTGCGATCAGCCCCGCAACCTGCGCCTGGAGATCGGGAGGATAGGCGGACAGGTAGCGCAGCGAGTCAGGAACTGACGAAGCGTCACGCCGCGCCGTCGGAGCCGTAGCGGCCCGTTTCGACGCCACCGCCTGCTCAGTGCAGGTGCCGAGGCCTGCGGCTGCCACCGCCATGCCCGGATCCGCCGGGTCCCCGTGGTGGTTTGCCGAGTTCCAGCGAATTCACCAGCGCATCGAAACGCTGGGAGAAGAGCTTGTCGATCTCGCCGACCACCCCGCCCAGTTCAGCACCATCGAAGTGGCGCTCCATCAGGGCGATTACATCCTCCACCAGCAAGTCGCGTTGCGCCTGCATGATGGCTGCCGGGGTCGGCCCCACGAAGAGCATGACGAAATCGTCACGCGACTCGTCGTCCTCGCCCGCCTCCTCCTCGTCGAACTCGGCGTCGTAGAAGGTGACTTCGATCGGAGCACCCGCATCAGCCAGATCGTTCAGGCTCATGCACATTTCGTCCAGCACCTGGCGAAAGTCTTCGTCGCCCTTCACCGTCCAGCACATCTGCAGCAGGTGCGCCTTGGCGTCGAAGCGGATGCCAGGCTCGTCCTCGAAGGCGCTGGCAGCACCATCGGCCAGCGATCGTGCGCCCGCGTACTTCCACAGGGGCTTGAGCGCATCCTGCAGGGCGTCAAAGCCCACCTCCGGGCGCAGACGCACGTCCCCATGCACATGAATCTCAAAAGGTGCGTCGTACTGTGTCATTTTTTGGCCTGTGGTTGGTGCCCCGAACCGGAATCGAACCGGTACGTCCGGTAAAGGACGGCAGATTTTAAGTCTGCTGTGTCTACCAATTTCACCATCGGGGCGATGCAGTCATTTTGGCACCCGGAAAAACAGACAACCCCGATAACGCATGCGCTATCGGGGTTGTGTGATTTCTGGAGGCGCGGGCCGGAGTCGAACCGACCTACACGGATTTGCAATCCGGTGCATAACCGCTTTGCTACCGCGCCAGTTATTCTTCAATCTCTCTGACAAAAAAGGGAAGCCTGGGCTTCCCTTCAAGGTGGAAGACGTTGGTACTTCTTCCATTATCTGGAGCGGGAAACGAGGCTCGAACTCGCGACCTCAACCTTGGCAAGGTTGCGCTCTACCAACTGAGCTATTCCCGCGTATACAACAAACTCGGCCAATTGACTTTGTTTGCTGCAATCCAAAAATTATAACCTATTTTTCAGCACTCGCGCAAGACGCATCGAATGTTCGCTCAATGCTTGACAGACTCGGTACCGGCAACGCCGGCCACCGCGCCGGACTCGGGCGCAACCGCTGCAGCCACCGTTTCCGGCAGCGGTGTGGGCTTGCTTTCCAGCGCGATATCGAGCGCCTGGTCGATCCATTTGACCGGGATGATCTCCAGGCCGTTCTTCACGTTTTCCGGAATCTCCTGAAGATCCTTGACGTTCTCTTCAGGGATCAACACGAGCTTGATGCCTCCGCGCAGCGCGGCCAGCAGCTTCTCCTTCAGCCCCCCGATCGCGGTCACTTCGCCACGCAAAGTGATCTCACCGGTCATGGCGACATCACCCCGCACCGGAATGCCGGTCAGCGCGGACACAAACGCCGTCGTCATGGCCGCGCCAGCACTAGGGCCGTCTTTGGGCGTGGCGCCGTCCGGGACATGAATGTGGATGTCACGCTTTTCGAAGACATCATCGTTGATGCCCAGGCGTCTGGCCCGGCTGCGAACCACCGTGCGCGCGGCCTCCACCGATTCCTTCATCACGTCGCCCAGCATCCCGGTGCGTGTGATGACGCCTTTTCCAGGCATGCTGGCCGCTTCGATCGTCAGCAGGTCGCCCCCCACCTCGGTCCAGGCCAGACCGACCACCTGACCGACCTGGTTCTGGTTCTCGGCACGTCCGTAGGAGAACTTGCGCACACCCAAATAGTCGTTAAGGTTGTCCGCCGACACCACCACCGGAGCCACCATCTTCTTCAACTGCAGGCCTTTGACCACCTTGCGGCAGATCTTCGAGAGCTCGCGTTCCAGCGAACGCACGCCAGCTTCGCGCGTGTAGTAACGCACGATGTCGCGCACCGCTTCTTCAGCAATCTGCAGTTCGCCTTCCCTGACTCCGTTGTTCGTCAACTGCTTGGGCAGCAGGTACTTCATCGCGATGTTGGTCTTCTCGTCTTCCGTGTAGCCGGACAGGCGGATGACTTCCATGCGGTCGAGCAGCGCTGAGGGAATGTTCATCGAATTGGATGTCGCCACGAACATGACATCCGACAGGTCGAAGTCCACCTCGACATAGTGGTCGGCAAAGGTGTGGTTTTGCTCCGGGTCCAGAACCTCCAGCAAGGCGCTGGACGGATCGCCGCGGAAATCCATGCCCAGCTTGTCGATCTCGTCGAGCAGGAACAGCGGGTTGCGGGTGCCGACCTTGTTCAGGCTCTGCAGCACCTTGCCCGGCATGGCGCCGATGTAGGTGCGGCGATGGCCCCGAATCTCGGCCTCGTCGCGCATGCCGCCCAGCGCCATGCGCACGTACTTTCGGCCCGTGGCCTTGGCGACCGACTGACCCAGAGACGTCTTGCCGACGCCAGGCGGTCCCACCAGACAAAGGATCGGCGCCTTGAGCTTGTCGACGCGCTGCTGCACCGCAAGGTACTCGAGGATCCGGTCTTTGACTTTGTCCAGCCCGTAGTGGTCTTCGTTCAGAACACTTTCGGCATGGGCCAGGTCATGTTTGATCTTGGTCTTCTTGCTCCAGGGCAGACCGGTCAGCACTTCGATGTAGTTGCGCACCACGGTGGCTTCGGCCGACATCGGCGACATCAGCTTGAGCTTTTTCAGCTCGCCTTCCGCCTTCTTTCGCGCCTCGGCGGGCATCTTGGCGGCCTTGATCTTCTTTTCGATTTCCTCGATGTCGGCGCCCTCTTCACCCTCGCCGAGTTCCTTCTGGATCGCCTTCACCTGTTCGTTGAGGTAAAAGTCGCGCTGGTTCTTTTCCATTTGCCGTTTCACACGGCCGCGGATCTTCTTGTCCACATTGAGGATGTCGACTTCGCGTTCGAGCTGCTCGTACAGGTTTTCCAGCCGTGCCTTGACGTCGGCCAGATCCAGAACCAGTTGTTTGTTGTCGAGCTTCAGCGGCAGATGCGCAGCAATCGTGTCGGCCAGGCGGCCCGGATCGTCGATGCTGGAGATGGACGTCAGGATTTCGGGTGGAATCTTCTTGTTGAGTTTGACGTACTGGTCGAACTGCTGCATGACCGCGCGGCGCAGGGCCTCGACCTCGCTGTGCATTTCACTGCCTTCGGCGGCCACCAGCGGCGTCACGGTCGCTGTGAAGTGGGATTCCCCATCATCGATGCGGTTCACGCTGGCGCGCTGCTGGCCTTCCACCAGCACCTTGACCGTACCGTCGGGCAGCTTCAGCATCTGCAAGATGGTGGAGACGCAGCCGACCTCGAACATGTCCGAAACGGCAGGCTCGTCCTTGGCTGCAGTTTTTTGCGCCACGAGCATGATCCGGCGCTCGGCTTCCATCGCGGCTTCCAGCGCCTTGATGCTCTTGGGTCGCCCGACAAAAAGGGGGATCACCATGTGCGGGAAGACCACCACGTCGCGCAACGGCAACAGTGGCAGGTCAATCGGGGTGGCAGGTAGCGGTATGTTTCCAGACATGGGAGTCCCTCGTGTTACCTGTTCAATATGGTCGTCCTGGCTGCATTTTCAACCTGCAGCCCGCTCCACGCGGGCAGAAAGGTTGAAAACCAGCTCGGTGGTGCACCTCGCGACCGCGTCAGGCCTTCTTCGCCGCTTCCCGGTACACCAGTAGCGGCGGCTTGTTTTCCTCGATGGTGGACTCGTCGACCACCACCTTTTCCACATTCGCCGCGTTGGGCAGTTCGAACATGGTGTCGATCAACGCCTGCTCCAGGATGGAGCGCAGGCCCCGGGCGCCCGTCTTGCGCGCCAGCGCCTTGCGGGCGATGGCCTTGAGTGCCGATGGCCGGATCTCGAGATCGACGCCTTCCATCGACAGCAATTTTCCAAACTGCTTGATCAGGGCATTCTTGGGCTCGGTCAGGATCTGAACCAGCGCGTCCTCCGTCAGTTCAGCGAGAGCTGCAATCACCGGCATCCGACCCACCAGTTCCGGGATCAGGCCGAATTTGATCAGGTCTTCCGGCTCGATTTCGTTGAACACATCGGTGAGCGAGCGTTGCTTCTTGCTGCGCACCGTGGCGCCGAAGCCGATGCCCGAGGCCTCGGTGCGGTTCTCGATGACCTTCTCCAGACCGGCAAACGCACCGCCGCAGATGAAGAGGATGTTGGTGGTATCGACCTGCAGGAAATCCTGGTTCGGATGCTTGCGTCCCCCTTGCGGCGGCACGCTGGCCATCGTGCCTTCAATCAGTTTCAGCAAGGCTTGCTGCACGCCTTCACCCGAGACATCGCGCGTGATCGACGGGTTGTCAGACTTGCGCGAAATCTTGTCGATCTCGTCGATATAGACGATGCCGCGCTGGGCACGCTCCACCTCGTAATTGCAGCTCTGCAGCAGTTTGGCGACGATGTTCTCGACATCCTCGCCCACATAACCGGCCTCGGTCAGCGTGGTGGCATCGGCCATCACGAAGGGCACATCGAGCATGCGCGCCAGAGTCTGGGCGAGCAGCGTCTTGCCCGAACCCGTCGGGCCGATCAGCAGGATGTTGCTCTTGGCCAGCTCAACATCGTCTTTCTTGGATTTTTCCTTGTGGCGAAGGCGCTTGTAATGGTTGTAGACCGCCACCGCCAGTGTTCGCTTGGCTTTTTCCTGACCGATGACGTAGTTGTCGAGGTTGGCCTTGATCTCGCTCGGCGTGGGCAGTTCGCCGCGTGCCTCGCGACCATCGGCCACCGCCGGCAGTTCATCGCGGATGATCTCATTGCACAGGTCGATGCACTCATCGCAGATGAAAACCGAAGGCCCTGCGATCAGCTTCTTCACTTCATGCTGGCTCTTGCCGCAGAAGGAGCAGTACAGGGTTTTTTCGGTCGAAGAGCCTTTTTTCTCGGCCATGTGGGCAGTGCCTCGTTACTGGGGTTCTGAATGATAACCAAATAAAAACGGCGCTTTCTGAGCCAGAAAACGCCGCTTCAGCGTCGTTGTCCGCCGTCTGGCGGAAGGTTCACGGGCGCTTGGCAATCACCTGGTCGATCAGGCCGTAGTCCTTGGCCTCGTTGGCGTCGAGGTAGTAGTCGCGCTCGGTGTCGCGTTCGACTTTCTCCAGCGGCTGCCCGGTGTTCTCAGCCAGGATCTTGTTGAGCTGCTGGCGGGTCTTGAGGATTTCCCGGGCCGATATCTCGATCTCCGTCGCCTGGCCCTGCGCACCGCCGGACGGCTGGTGAATCATGATCTTGGAATTGGGCAAAGAAAAGCGCTTGCCCTTCGCACCGGCGGAGAGCAGGAACGCGCCCATGCTTGCTGCAAATCCGGTGCACAGCGTGGACACGTCCGGCTTGATGAAATTCATCGTGTCGTAAATGGCCATGCCAGCGCTGACCGAGCCGCCGGGCGAGTTGATGTAGAAGGAAATGTCCTTCTCCGGGTTCTCGCTTTCGAGGAACAGCAACTGCGCCACCACCAGGTTGGCGGTCTGGTCGTTCACCGGCCCCACCAGGAAGATCACGCGCTCCTTGAGCAGGCGCGAATAGATGTCGTAAGACCGCTCACCGCGACCGGATTGCTCGATGACCATCGGCACCATGCCAAGGCCGTGGATGTCCATTGCGCTCATGTTTACTCCTGCAGATGCATTGACTGTACCGAAAAGGCGACGCCCCCAGACAAGGTGGGGCCTGTCAGGCAGACTGCAAGTCCGCCGCAGGCCCCGGCCGGATCCGGTCAGGAAACGCCTGGCATTCAGCCCGGCTGACCCATCAGTTCGTCGAACGAGACCGCTTTCTCGGTCACCTTGGCCTTGCCCAGGACAAACTCGGCGACGTTGTTCTCGATGACCACGGCCTCGACCTCGGCCATGCGGCGGTTGTCGCTGAAGTACCAGCGCATCACGTCGGCCGGCTTCTCGTAACTGGCGGCCAGCTCCTCGACATGGGCGCGCAGCTGCTCAGGCTTGGCATGGAGTTCATTGGAACGCACCAGTTCGGCAACGACCAGGCCCAGACGCACGCGGCGCTCGGCTTGGGGGCGGAACACGTCGTCGGGAATCGGCGCCTTGTCGGCGTCCTTGATGCCACGCTGCTTGAGCTCGGCACGGGCGCCTTCGAGCAGGCGCTCCACTTCGGCCTGAACCGCGGCCCTGGGCAGGTCCAGTTCGGCCTTGGCCACGAGCGCATCCATCACGGCCGTCTTGTTGCGTGCCAGCAAACGGAACTTGACTTCACGCTCGAGGTTCTTCTTGATGTCGGCGCGCAGGGATTCGACCGATCCGTCCTCGATGCCAAGTGACTTGGCCAACGCCTCGTTGACTTCGGGCAGGTGGGCCGCCTCGATCTTCTTGATCGTGACCAGGAAGTCGGCCGTCTTGCCGGCAACATCCTTGCCGTGGTAATCCTCGGGGAACGCCAGCGGGAAGGTCTTGCTTTCGCCGGCCTTCATGCCACGCACAGCCTCTTCGAACTCCTTGAGCATCTGACCTTCGCCGACGATGAACTGGAAGTCCTCGGCCTTGCCGCCGGAGAAGGGCTCGCCGTCAATCTTGCCTTCGAAATCGACGGTCACGCGGTCGCTTTCCTGCGCAGCCTGGTCATGGGCACGCTGGGCGAAGGTGCGGCGCTGCTTGCGCAGGATGTCGACCGTCTTGTCGATCGCGGCATCGCTGACCTCGGCGGTCAGCTTTTCGACCTCGGCGGTGGACAGATCGCCGATCTGCACATCGGGATAGACCTCGAACACGGCGTCGAAAGAGAGCTGGCCATCGGCGCCGTCTTCCTTTTCGGTGATGCGCGGCTGGCCGGCGACACGCAGGTTGGCTTCATTGGCCGCCGTGGCAAACGCTTCGCCCACCTTGTCGTTCATCACTTCATAGTGAACCGAATAGCCGTAGCGCTGGGCAACCACGTTCATCGGCACCTTGCCGGGGCGGAATCCGTCCATCTTCACGGTACGGGCCAGCTTCTTCAGGCGGGAGTCGACTTCGGACTGGATCACGCTCACGGGCAGCGTCAGCGTCATCTTGCGTTCCAGCTTGTCAAGGGTTTCTACATTCACAGCCATGGTCTTTCTCTCGTTAGTGGTGCGCGGGGGGGGACTCGAACCCCCACACCATTGCTGGCGTCAGGACCTAAACCTGGTGCGTCTACCAATTTCGCCACCCGCGCGGGCTTGAAAACAGTCACGGGCGGCCTGCAGGACGAGCGGCCAACCGCAACGACCTTCGACCACCCGCATGAAATCGGTCAACCTTTTATTTTAACCGCGAACGCCCTCGGTAGCGGCCAGAACGCCCCCACACACCCTCAGCGCACGACCACCGGCTCGCGCTTGACCCGGAACCAGGCCGCGTACATGGCCGGCAGGGCGAGCAGGGTCAGTGCTGTGGCGACGATCAATCCACCCATGATGGCCACCGCCATCGGCCCCCAGAAGACCGAGCGCGACAGGGGAATCATTGCCAGCACGGCGGCCGCGGCCGTCAGCACGATCGGGCGCAGCCGGCGCACCGCGGACTCCACGATCGCATCCCAGGCCGGCACGCCGCGGGCGCGGTCCTGCTCGATCTGGTCGATCAGGATCACCGAGTTGCGCTGGATCATGCCCATCAGGGCGATCACCCCCAGCAGGGCGACAAAACCGAAGGGGCGGTTCAGCGCCAGCAGCGCCACCGCCACGCCCGCAATGCCCAGTGGCCCCGTCAGGAACACCAGCATGGCACGGCTGAAACTGTGCAACTGCAACATCAGCAGGGTGAAGGTGATGAACAGCATGATCGGAATCCCGGCCGCGATGGACGCCGAACCCTTGCTGCTCTCCTCGACCGCGCCTGCCACCTCGATCCGGTAGCCGCCCTGCCCCGCCACGGCCCATTTCGCTTCCAACGCCTTGAGCTTCGGCAGCAGTTCGGTCGTGACGGTGGCGCCCTGCAGTCCTTCGACGATATCGCTCTGCACCGTGATGGCGTAGTCACGGCCTTCTCGCCACATCACGCCGGGCTCCCAGGTGAATACCGGCTTGGCGATCTGGGTCAGGGGAATCGACTTGCCGGATGCGGTGGGCAGGTAGGCGTTACCGATGTCGGTGATGGCATTGCGCTCGTCCAGCGGCTGGCGCAGCACGATGTCGATCAGCTTGTCGCCCTCGCGGTACTGTCCCACCGTGGCGCCGGCCAGGATGGTCCGCGACGCCTGAGCGATGGACTGGCTGGTCACGCCCAGCGCGCGGGCCTTGGCCTGGTCCACGTCCAGGCGCAGCACCTTGATCGATTCGTTCCAGTTGTCGTTCACGCCTCGCGTGTTCGGGCTCTGGCGCATGATGGCCTTGACCTCGTCGGCGCGCTCGCGCAGCACCAGCGGGTCATGGCCGACCACGCGGAACTGGACCGGATACGGCACCGGCGGGCCGTTGGGCAGCAGCTTGACGCGCCCGCGCACCTCCGGGAACTCCTGTGCCAGCAGGGCCGGCAGCTTCACGCGCAGGGATTCCCGCGCCTTCAGGTCCTGAGCCAGCACAATCAGCTGCGAGACGTTGGACTGGGGAAAGATCTGGTCCAGCGGAAGATAGAAGCGCGGCACGCCGGAACCCACCCACTGGCTGACCGAGGCGACGCCCGGCTGCGCCATCAGGCGCGCTTCGACCCGCTTGGCCACTTCTTCGTTGGCCGAGAACGCCGTGCCCTCCGGGTACCAGAGATCCACCAGAATTTCCGGGCGGCTCGAATCCGGGAAGAACTGTTGCTGCACCCTGCCCATGCCCGCAATGCCCAGGACGAACAGCGCCACGGTGGCGCCGATGGTGATCCAGCGGTGGCGCACGCACGCATTCACCAGACGGCGGAACGCGTTGTAGAAGGGGCTGTCGAACATCTCATGCGGTTCGTCGTGCGCCTGCCCGGCCTCGGTCGCGGCCACCACATGGGGTGGCGTCTTCAGCAGCAGCGTGCCGAGATAAGGCACAAAGTACACCGACACGATCCAGCTCAGCACCAGCGCAATCACGGTCACGGCAAAGATCGCAAAGGTGTATTCCCCGGTCATCGAGCGGGCGATGCCAATCGGCAGGAAGCCCGCTGCCGTGATCAGCGTACCGGTCAGCATGGGCATGGCGGTGAGCTCGTAGGCGAAGGTGGCCGCGCGCACCTTGTCGTAACCCTCTTCCATCTTGCGCACCATCATCTCGACCGCAATGATCGCGTCGTCCACCAGCAGGCCCAGCGCGATGATCAGCGAGCCGAGCGAAATCTTGTGCAGGCCGATGCCCCAGTAATGCATGGCCAGGAAGGTCATGGCCAGAACCAGCGGAATGGTGATGCCCACCACCAGGCCGGGCCGTATGTCGAGTGTCCAGCGGCGCCACAACGGATGCTGCCCGGGTCGTTTGTGCAGACCCAGGCTCAGGAAGCTGACGGCAAGCACGATCGCCACGGCCTCGATCAGCACCTTGATGAACTCGTTGACCGAATTCGCGACCGCCTTCGGCTGGTCCTGCACCTGCACCAGCTTCATGCCCAGCGGCAGCGCCTTGTCAAAGTGATCGGTGACCGCCTGCAGGGACTTGCCCAGCGCAATGATGTCGCCGCCCTTGGCCATCGACACCCCCAGCGCAATCACTTCCTTGCCCTGGTGGCGCACCTTGATCGCCGGCGGATCGATATAGCCGCGGCGGATGTCTGCGATATCGGACAGGCGCAACTGGTTGCCCGAGGCGCCGCGGATCGGCATCGCCTTCAGATCCTCGATCGCATTGAACTGGCCCGCCACGCGCACCTGCACCACGTCCAGCGGGGTCTGCACCGCGCCGGCCGATTCGACGGCATTCTGCTGGCCCAGTTGCGCCAGCACCGCGTTCATGTCCAGTCCGAGCAGCGCCAGCCGCTTCTGGGAAACCTCGATGAATAGCTTTTCGTCCTGCACGCCAAACAGCTCGACCTTGGCCACGTCGGGCACGCGCAACAGCTGCTGGCGCACGTCGTCGGCAAAGGTCTTGAGCTCGGCGTAGCTGAAACCGTCCGACTCGAGTGCGTAGATCACGCCGTACACATCGCCAAACTCGTCGTTGAAGAACGGCCCGATCACGCCCTGGGGCAGCGTGCCCTTCATGTCGCCAATCTTCTTGCGCACCGAATACCAGACATTCGGCACGTCGGCCGCCTTGCTGGAGTCCTTGATCTGGAAAATGATCTGCGACTCGCCGGGCTTGGAATAGCTGCGGATCTTGTCCGCAAAAGGTGCCTCCTGCAGCGTGCGCTCCAGCTTGTCCGTGACCTGCTCGGCCACCTGCTGCGCCGTGGCGCCGGGCCAGTAGGTGCGCACGACCATGGCGCGGAAGGTGAACGGCGGGTCCTCGTCCTGGCCCAACTGGAAGTAGGCGGCCACGCCCAGCAGCATCAGGACGATCATCAGGAAGCGCGTGAGCGCATCGTGCTCCAGCGCCCAGCGCGAGACGTTGAAGGATTTTTCGGGGTGTGCGTGCCTCATGAGCGCCTCACCGGGTGGCCGGGGCGCTGGACGAGGCTGCCGGCGCCGATGCCGACGTCGGGGCAACGGGTGCCGCCGGCGCAGAAGCTCCCGATTTCATAGCGTTCGACGACCGTTCGGCGATGGGATCTGGCCCGTTTGGCTTGTAAATCGTGACTTTTTGCCCTGGCGAGAGCACATGGACGCCCGCCGACACCACTTTCTGCCCGGGCTGCAGCCCCGATGCGATCACCGCTTCGTTGCCATCGGCGGTGGCGATCTCCACCGGCTGCGAACGCACCGTCATGGTGGCGGTATCGAGCACCCAGACGGCCGAGCCCTTGCCTTCCTGGCGCAGCGCGCTGGTCGGCAGCTTGATCACTCCACCGGCCAGCTGCGCAGCGGCCTGCGGGACCACGTACGCCGTGGCGCCCAGCGGCAGCGCCTCGCCCGCGTCCTTCTCGGACAGCGTCACCTTGACCGGGAAGGTGCGCGTCACCGGATCGGCGCTGGCTGCCAGCTCGCGCACCGTGCCGCGCAACGTGGGGCCGCCGTTCCAGGAGCGCACGGTGACCGCCGAGCCGACCGGCACCCGGGCCAGCTTGTCTTCCGGCACGGCAAACACCACGTCACGCGGGCCGTCCTGGGCGATGCGCACCACGGGGGTACCGGCCGCCACCACCTGACCGGCCTCCGCCTCCACGGCCGTGACCACGCCCGACACATCCGCCAGCAACTGGGTGTAACCCGTCTGGTTGCCCTGCCCCGCCTGCTGGGCCTGGGCCTGTTCCAGGGTGGCCTGTGCAGCCTTGAGCGTCGCCTCGCGGCGCTCCAGTTCGGCGCCACTGATGAAGTTCTGGTCCTTCAGCGCCCGGTAACGGGTCAGGTCCGCGGCGGCCAGGTCGCGCTGCGTGGTGGCCGACACCACTTGGGCGCGGCCCGCGTCCGCGGCCAGCTGATAGTCCCTGGGATCCAGCTGGGCCAGCAACTGGCCCGCCATCACACGCTGGCCCACCTCGACCGTTCGCTTCGTGATCTTGCCCGCCACGCGAAAACCCAGCCGCGATTCCACGCGCGCCCGGACCTCGCCCGCGTATTCCTGGCCCGACTCGAAGGCACCCAGGCCCACGGTGATCACTTTGACCGAGCGCACCGGTTCCTCGGGCGGCGCCGGGCGCGAACAGGCCGACACCAGCATCGCGGCACCGAGAATGGCAAGGATCGAACGGGCTGCAACCCGCTGTGAAGACGACAAGGAAAGCAATTGCATGGCCGGCTGAATCCAGTTACTGACTGACTGGTTAGTAATCTAGGGTAAATCCTGATCTCTGTCAAGCGACAATCCCCGCCGTGCCGTCTTCCCTGCCCCCACCCGTCGCGCCTGCCGGTACGCCTACGCTGGCCCCGCCGGTGAGCCACTACGAGAATTTTCCGGTGGCGTCCTGGCTGTGTCCGCCCCGGCTTCGTCCGGCGATCGCGGCGATCTACGCCTTCGCGCGCACCGCCGACGACATCGCCGACGAGGGCGACGCAACTCCCGACGCACGCCTGGCCGACCTGGCGGCCTATCGCGCCGATCTGCACGCAGCCGCCCGGGGCGAGTCGCCTTCGCCACGCTGGCCGCCGGTGTTCGCGCCCTTGGGCAGGGTCATCGCGACCTTCGGATTGCCGGTGCCCTTGCTGGACGACCTGCTCAGCGCCTTCGAGCAGGACGTCATCAAGACCCGCGACGGCGCCGGCTACGCCGACCGCGCCGATCTGCTCGACTACTGCACCCGGTCTGCCAACCCGGTCGGGCGCCTGCTGCTGCACCTGTACGGCGTGCGCGAGGCCGAGGCGCTGGCGCAGAGCGACGCGATCTGTTCGGCCCTGCAACTGATCAACTTCTGGCAGGACCTCAGCGTGGACATCCCGCGCGGGCGTTTCTACCTGCCCCAGGACCGCTGCGCGGCGCTCGGCGTGGATCCGGGCAGCCTCGAACAGACGCTGAGAGCTACTGAACTGATAGCAGAAAACGTCCAGTGGGCGCTGGTATTGATGCAAAAAGGCGCTCCACTCGTGAAAAAAGTACCCGGCCGGGCCGGCTGGGAGCTGCGCCTGGTGGTGCAAGGTGGGCTGCGCATCCTGGACAAGATCGTCGCCCTGCGCCACGCCACGCTGCGCACACGACCGCGCCTGCGCGCCTGGGATCTGCCCATCATGCTCTGGCGGGCGCTGTGGATGTGACAATCGACGCACCGGCGGGCGGGCCCATAGGCCTGAGCCGGTGAACGCCACCGCACCTGTCATGACCCCTGAAGCCTACGTCCAGCAGAAAGCCGCCGCCTCGGGCAGCAGCTTCTATTACGCCTTCCTGTTCCTGCCCAAGCCCCGGCGCGCTGCGATCACGGCCTTCTACGCGTACTGCCGCGAAGTGGACGATGTCGTGGACGAGGTGAGCGACCCTGGCGTGGCCCGCACCAAGCTGGCGTGGTGGCAGAGCGAGGTCCACAAGGCCTTTGCGGGCCAGGCCTCCCATCCGGCACTGCAGGCCTTGATGCCGCACTGCCCTGTCTATGGGATCGAGCCCCGCCACCTGCTGGCGGTGATCGAGGGCTGCCAGTTGGACCTGGAGCAGACCCGTTACCTCGATTACCCGGCCCTGCAGCGCTACTGCCACCTCGTGGCCGGCGTGGTGGGCGAGGTCTCGGCGCTGATCTTCGGTCAGACCGACCCTGCCACCACGGCCTACGCGCACAAGCTCGGCCTGGCCTTCCAGCTCACCAACATCATTCGCGACGTCGGCGAGGACGCGCTGCGCGGGCGCATCTACCTGCCGATCAGCGAGCTGCAGCAGTTCGATGTGAAGGCCCATGAAATCCTCAAACGCAGCTATTCGGAACGCTTCACCGCCCTGATGGCGTTCCAGGCCCGGCGCGCCCACGGCCTGTACGACGAGGCGCTGGCACTGCTGCCGGCCGCCGACCGCCGCGCCCAGAAGCCCGGCCTGATGATGGCCAGCATCTACCGCACGCTGCTGCGCGAGATCGAGCACGACCAGTTCAAGGTGCTGCACCAGCGCATCGCCCTGACCCCGCTGCGCAAGCTCTGGCTGGCGTGGAAGGTGCAGGCGCTGGGGAAGCTGTGAGGGTGGCCCGATGAAGCTCGCCGTCATCGGCGGCGGCTGGGCGGGCATGGCGGCGGCAGTGACGGCCGCCGATGCCGACCATCAGGTCACCGTGTTCGAGGCCGCACGCACCTTGGGCGGGCGCGCCCGCGCGCTGCCCTTGACCCTGCCCGACGGCCGCGACATCTTCGTGGACAACGGCCAGCACATCCTGATCGGCGCCTACACCGACTCCCTGCGCCTGATGCGCAAGGTGGGCGTGGACCCCGATCAGGCGCTGCTGCGCCTGCCGCTGGCCCTTGTCTTCCCCGACGGCACAGGCCTCGCGCTTTCTTGGGGACGCACACCCTGGGATGCGCTCGCCGGCATCCTGCGCGCCCGCGGCTGGGGCTGGCGCGACCGCCTTTCCCTCTTGCGCGCCGCCACCGGCTGGCAGCTCAGCGGCTTCACCTGCGCGCCGCAGGCCACCGTGGCCGACCTGTGCGCGCCGCTCACGCGCCGGCTGCTGGACACGTTCATTGAGCCGCTGTGCGTCTCGGCGCTCAACACGCCAGCGGCGGCGGCCAGCGGCGCCGTCTTCCTTCGCGTGCTGCGCGACGCGCTCTTCGGCGCGCCCGGCAGCTCCAACCTGCTGCTGCCAACCAAGGACTTGAGTGCGTTGTTCCCGCAGGCCGCTGCCGGCTGGCTGCGGCAGCAGGGCCACACCGTTCACCTGGGCCATCGCGTGCGAAGCCTCACGCGCGACGCGCAAGGCCCGGCGGGCCGCTGGTTGGCCGACGGCGAGCCTTTTGACCGGGTCATACTCGCCACTTCGGCATCCGATGCGGCCCATGCCAGCACGGAATGGTCACTTCATGCTCCCGAACCCATAGCATCCAGCCTGCGGAGCTGGGCGGCGGCGACACAGGCCTTGCACCATGAAGCGATCACCACCGTGTATGCCCTGGCCGCCAGCGGCCTGACGCGCCCGATGCTGGCACTGCCGGCCACCGCGCAGCACCCGGCGCAGTTCGTCTTCGACCGGGGCCAACTTGGGGGGCCGCGTGGTCTGCTGGCCTTCGTCATCAGCGCCAGCACCGGCGAGCGCGAGGCCCTGCAGAAGCTGGTCGTCGCGCAAGCGCGCGAGCAGCTGGGGCTGGACTTGGAGCCCCTTCGCACCATCACCGAAAAACGCGCCACCTTCGCCTGTACGCCAGGCGTGCAGCGCCCGCCCATGGCGGTCGCACCGGGGCTGCTGGCCTGTGGCGACTACATCGCCGGCCCCTACCCGGCCACGCTCGAAGGCGCCGTGCGCAGCGGCCGGGACGCCGGAAATTTGCCCTGAATCAACAAACGGCCCCGCAGGGGTGGCCGGTTGGGTCCGGTCGGATTAGCATGCCGACAGGGTGGGTTGCATGGCGCAGCTTGCCGGCCTTGAAAAAGGAGTCTTGGTATGGACAAGAACACGCTTCATGCTTTGCTGCGCAAGATGGTCGAGACCGATGCATCGGATCTGTTTCTGACCGTTGGCGCCCCGCCGCACATCAAGGTCCAGGGGGAGTCCTGGCCGCTGTCCGTCCCGCCCCTGCAATCAGGACAGGCACAAGCGCTGGCCTACTCGATCATGAGCGCCCAGCAGATCGCCGACTTCGAGCGGCAGCTGGAGGCCAACCTCTCCTACACCGCGCCGGACATCGGCCGCTTCCGCGTCAGCGTCTACCGCCAGCGCGGCGAGACCGCGATGGTGGCCCGCCTCATCCACGCGATCATCCCGGACTTCGAATCTCTTGGACTGCCGCCGGTCGTGCAGGACCTGGCCCTGCTGCGCCGAGGTTTGCTGCTGGTCGTCGGCGCTGCGGGCTCGGGCAAGAGCACCACGCTGGCCTCGATGATCGACCACCGGGCGCGCAACAGCCAGGGCCACATCCTGACCATCGAAGACCCGATCGAGTACCTGTTCAACCACGACCGCTGCACCGTGGACCAGCGCGAAGTCGGCATCGACACGCACAGCTTCGCCGACGCCCTGCGCAACGCCATGCGCCAGGCGCCGGACATCATCATGATCGGCGAGATCCGCGACCGCGAAACCATGGAGCACGCCATCGCCTATGCCGAGACCGGCCACCTGTGCGTGTCCACGCTGCACGCGGCCAATGCCAGCCAGGCACTCAAGCGCATCATCAACTTCTTCCCGGAAAACCTGCACCCGCAACTGCGCATGGACCTGTCGCTGAACCTGCAGGCCATCATTTCGCAGCGCCTGCTGTCCGGGCACGAGGGCAAACGTGTACTGGCCACCGAGCTGCTGCTGCATTCGGCCTATGTGGCCGACCTGATCCTCAAGGGCGCGGTCGACGAGATCCGCCACGCCATCGAGAAGAGCGGCGGCGTCGGCATGCACACCTTCGACCAGGTGCTGCTGGAGCTGTTCAACGCCGGTCGCATCGACCAGGACACCGCGCTGGCCAATGCCGATTCGCGCACCGACCTCAGCCTGCGCATGCGGGTGCACTCGGCTTACGACCCGCGCTGACGCCGCGCGAGCGATCCGGCCGCGCGTCGCCGACAACCGGCGCTGCCTCAGCGCATCACTTGCGCGGCGATGTCAAGCGAGCGCAGGCGCAGTGCCGGGTCGAACACGTCGCAGACCAACATGAATTCGTCGGCCTGCGTGATTTCTGCCAGGCGCGCGAGACCCGCGCGCACGGTGTCCGGCCCCCCGATCACGGCCGCCGCCAGGAAATCGGCAATCGCCGCGCGCTCCTGCGGGATCAGCCCCGCCATGAAGTCCGCCACCGGCGGCTGCAGGCGCTGCCGGTCGCCGGTGAGGATGCCCAGCACGCGCTGGTAGGTGCTGCTGGCCAGAAACTCGGCCTCGTCGTCGGTGGGCGCGGCGATCAGCGGCACGCCGATCACCACATAGGGCTTGGCCAGCGTGGCCGACGGCCGGAACAGGCCCCGGTACAGCTCCAGAGCCTGCAACAGCAGCCGCGGCGCGAAGTGCGAGGCAAAGGCATAAGGCAGTCCGCGCTCGGCCGCCAGGCGCGCCGAGAACAGGCTGGAGCCCAGCAGCCAGATCGGCACCTGGGTGCCCGCGCCGGGCATGGCCACGATGGGCTGGCCGCCACGCACCGGGCCCAGCAGCTGCTGCAGCTCGGCCACGTCGCGCGGGAAGTCTTCCTCGGTTTCCACACGATCGCGCCGCAACGCGCGCATGGTGACGCGGTCCGTGCCCGGGGCGCGGCCCAGACCCAGGTCGATGCGGCCCGGGTACAGCTCGGCCAGGGTGCCGAAGGCTTCGGCCACCACCAGCGGCGCGTGGTTGGGTAGCATCACGCCACCCGATCCCACGCGCATCGTGCGGGTGCCCCCGGCGATGTGCCCCACCAGCACCGCGGTGGCGGAGCTGGCGATGCCGGCCATGTTGTGGTGCTCGGCCAGCCAGTAGCGCTTGAAGCCGAGCGATTCGGCATGCTGCGCGGTGCGCAGGGCGATGGCCAGCGCGTCGGCCACCGTGCCGCCTTCGCGCACGGCGACCAGGTCGAGCATGGACAAGGCGATGTCAGGCAGTGTTTGGGTCATGGGGCGATTGTCAGGGGCAGGGGCCGGCGATGCTGGCGCTCAGGTATCCCAGTCGCCGCCGCCGTCGTCGCTGCTCGCCAGCGAGGCACCGTCGTCCCAGCCGCCCGCGTCGCGGATGCCGAAGTTCTCCCCGCCCAGGTCGGCGTTGCGCGCGAAAGCGCCCTCGTCCAGGCCACTGCCGGCGGCGGGGTGCGGCGCTCGCTCGCCGTGGTCGCCCATCAGGCTCTTGCCGATGGCCTGCGCGGCGACCACGCCGGCGCCCACCGCCAGGCCGGTGGCCAACCCGCCCATGACCTTTCCCCCCAAGCCGCTGCCCGGCGCCGGCCCATACGGGGCCTGGCCAGAGCCTGGCGCGGCGGAGACGTCGGTGCCAAAGGTCTGCGGACCGCTCAGGCCGCTGCCCGCCGCGGCGGGGCTGCCATATCCCGCCTGTGGCGCGGGAACCGGAGCCGGCTTGCGCCGCACCAGATAGATCGCCAGGGCGATCGCCGCGCCGCCCAGCGCGATGCCCAGCCCTATCTGCGAGGACGAGGCCGGCGCGGGCGCCGTGGACACCGCGAACGGCGCCGCCTGGGGCGCCTGGGCCATGGCGCCGGGCTTCACTGCGGTGGCCGGTTGGGCCACCAAAGCGGCACGCAGGCTCTGCACGGCCTCCGGCTTGGCGAACGGCAGGCCGGGCGCCAGCTTCTCGGCCTCGGCCAGCGCCTCGCGGGCACGGGCGATCTGGCCCTGGCGCGCCGCCAGCTCCGCCTGCACGAAATGGGCCTTGGCGCTCTTCGGGTGCAGCACCAGCACCTGCTGGATCATGGTCTGCGCCTGCTCCAGGCGGCCAGCCTGCGCCGCGTCATAGATCTGCTTCAGGGTGGGTTCGGCCTGCGCCATCGCGCCCAAGCCAGCGCCCAGGGCCGCACCCAGCAACACCGCCACGGCCAGCCACCGGGCCAAACGCTGCATCAGGGATCGATTCATCATGGGTTGCGCCTTCTTCAGGGATGTCGTTACCGGCTGGAGATGGTGCCGCGCGGCCAGAAGACAAGCGCTCGGCAAGGTCGACGTGTTAGGACTGCTGGAAATCACTCCCAATTCAATAGCAATAAATGACCATTTGACGATGGGTATTGGCCAAATTTTCTTCAAAATCGACCGAAAGGCGCTTTGGCAGGCGCCAGGCGTCAGTCCGCGTGCGTTTCACCCCGCAGCGCCCGGTACGCCGGCCGCTCCATGCAGGCCCCGAGCCAGGCATTGACCCGGGGATGAGCGGCCATCAGTTCACGCGCGGGTCGCGCCCAATTGAGCACGCTGGCCACGCAGAGATCGGCCACGGTGAAGCGCTCGGCGGCGATGTGGGCCTCGCCGCGCGCCTGCTGCGCCGCCAGGTGCTGCTCCAGCACCCGCAGTGGCACGTGCAGACGGCGCTCGGCCACATCGGCCAGATCGGGCTTGCGCTGATCCGGCGGCATGGCCAGGCGATGCATCAACACGGTGAGCGCGTCTTTCTCCACTTCGTTGACGGTCCACAGGCTCCAGCGCAGCGCCTCGGCATCTTCGCGCGCCGTGGCCGGGGTGAGGCTGGCGCCATCGGCCACGCCGTGGTGGCGGGCGAGGTACAGCGCGCAGGCCATGCTTTCCCACACCACCACCTCACCCTCCGGGCGATGGTCGATCACCACCGGGATGTGGCCGTTGCGGTTCAGCGCCAGGAACGCCGGCGTGCGGGTGGCACCGCCCTGGTAAGGCGTGGGCACGTGCTCGAACGTCAGCCCCAGTTCGGCGGCCACCCACAGGGGGCGAATGGCGCGGGAGGCGGTGATGCCATGGATCGTCAGGCTCATGGGATGCAAGCGGTGGGATCGGGGTCAAGGCGTCAGGACAGCAGCTCGCACAGGCTGCGCAGTTCGGCCACGGTCACGTGCGGCGCATGCACCGGGTGC
Source organism: Candidatus Skiveiella danica (assembly GCF_022705245.1). NCBI lineage: Bacteria > Pseudomonadati > Pseudomonadota > Betaproteobacteria > Burkholderiales > Comamonadaceae > Candidatus Skiveiella > Candidatus Skiveiella danica. The sequence continues at coordinate 92,488 of NZ_JAKJEW010000005.1, forward strand.
TCCCAGGCGTGGCCACCGCGATTGACCCAGGCCATTTGCATGCCGGCGTTCAGCGCGCCCACGCCGTCAAGGTGCGCATCGTCGCCGATGTGCAGCACCGCCTCAGGCGAGGCACCCGCCGCCCGTGCGCCGACCTGGAACATGCGCGGATCCGGCTTGCCCACGCCGAGCGTGGTGGCGCTGAAGGCAGCGCAAAAATGATGGCCGATGCCCACGCGCTGCACATCCGCGTTGCCGTTCGACAGCGCCACCAGCGGGTAGCGGCTGCTGAGAAACGCCAGTGCCGGCAGCGCATCGCCATAGAACTCGACACGCTGGCGCTCGGCGAAGAAGGCATCGAAGGCGGGCTCGGCCAGCGCCGGGTCGTCGCCGGCGCGCATGAGCATCACGCGGATGGACTCGCGGCGCAGCGCGCTCATGTCGTGCGCCAGGTCGGGGCGCTGGCTGTTCATCTGCTGGCGCACCTCGCGGATCGCGCCGGGTGCGGCGCACAGGGCCGCGGTGGCCGGCGCGCGCTGCCCCAGCCAGGCCTGCAGCGTCGCCTCGGCGCGCCGGATGGTCGGCCCGATCGGCCACAGGGTGTCATCCAGGTCCAGGGTGATGGCGCGGATGCGGGAAACGTCGAGCATGGGCGTAGGCAAGGCTGGGCAAAAAGGGCGCGCGCCGCGCGGGTGAAAGGGCTTGCGGGAGAATACCGCATGCCGTTTAAAAAAGAACCCGCCTTCCAGCATGGCCAGGCCGAGCGCACCGCCGTGCTGCTGTGCAACCTGGGCACGCCCGACGAGCCCACCGCGCCCGCCTTGCGCCGCTACCTGGCCGAGTTCCTGGGCGACCACCGGGTGGTGGAGATTCCCCGCCCCATCTGGCGGCTGATCCTGCACGGCATCATCCTGCGCACCCGCCCCGCCAAATCGGCCAGGAAATACGCCTCGATCTGGACGCCCGAGGGCTCGCCGCTGAAGGTGTGGACGTCCAAGCAGGCCACCCTGCTACGCGGCTGGCTGGGCGAGCGTGGGCATCTGCTCACGGTGCGCTATGCGATGCGCTACGGCAACCCGTCGATCGCCAGCGAGCTGGACCAACTCAAGGCCGAAGGCGCCACCCGCATCCTGATCGTGCCGCTGTACCCGCAATACAGCGGCACCACCACCGCCAGTGTGTTCGATGCCGTCTACACCTGGGCAGCGCAGGTGCGCCACCTTCCCGAGCTGCGCTTCGTGAACCGCTACCACGACGACCCCGCCTACATCGACGCGCTGGCGCGGCGGGTGCGCGACCACTGGATGAAGAACGGCCAGGCCGAGCAGCTGGTGATGAGCTTTCACGGCGTGCCTGAGCGCACGCTGCACCTGGGGGACCCCTACCACTGCGAGTGCCTGAAAACCGCCCGCCTGCTGGCCGAGCGCCTGGGGCTGGCCAAGGACCGCTACCGCGTGACCTTCCAGTCGCGCTTCGGCAAGGCGAAATGGCTGCAGCCCTACACCGAGCCGACGCTGGTGGCGCTGGCACAGGGCGGCGTGAAGTCGGTGCAGGTGATCTGCCCCGGCTTCACCGGCGACTGCCTGGAAACGCTGGAGGAGATCGCCCAGGAGGCGCGCGAGGCCTTCCTGCACGCGGGGGGCCAGAGCTTTGACTACATCGCTTGCCTGAACGACAGCGACGCCTGGATCACCGCGCTGGCCACCATCGCCGAGCGCCACCTCGCCGGATGGCCCACCCGAGACAAGCCGGATGAGGCCGCGCTGGCCGCCTCGCGCGCGGCGGCGCTGGCGGCGGGGGCGTCGCGCTGAGGCTGCGAATCACTCCTGAAACAGTAGCTATTCATGACCATTTGACGCTGGGAAATCGCCAATTTGGTCCAAAAAAGGTGACGCCGGGACGGTCACACGCCGGTTTCGGGCACGGTGCGGATCCGCCACCCGCCTTTTTCGCAAAGACGGCTGTTCAGGCCGACGCTTCGATGAAAGCCGTCACCTGCTCCAGCTGATCGGGCACGTTCAGCGCGGGCGCATGGCCGCAGCCGGGCACCTCCACCACCTGCAGATGCCCGCGCAGGGCCGGGCCGCGGCGCTGCATCTCGGCGATGGTCTCGGGCAGCACGAGGTCGCTCACCGCACCTCGCAGGCACAGCACCGGAATCTCCAGCGCGTCGTAGTGGTCCCAGATCCGGTAATCGTCCGGGTGGTCGGTGAACTGGCGCACCATGGCCGGGTCGTAATGCGGCGTGACGCGGCCATCGGGCAGGCGGCGCGTCGAGGTCTCGGTCAGGCGGCGCCATTGCGCATCGCTCAGCCAGCCATAGGGCGCGTACACCTGGCGGAAGAAGGCTTCGAGCTCCAGCACCGTGGCAAATGCCGGCGGGCTGCCCGCGTAGGCCTTGATGCGCTCGATGGCGGGCTGCGCCAGTTGCGGCGCGTTGTCGTTCAGCACCAGGCTGCGGATGCGTCCCTTGAGCGAAGGCTCGAAATAGCCCGACGCGCACACCATGCCGATGGCGCCGCCCATCGAGGTGCCGACCCAATGGGTGGACGCGATGCCGAGCTGGTCCAGCAGCTCACGCGCCAGGCGGGCGTAGAACGCCAGGCAGTATTCGTGCTTCGGGTCCGGGCTCCACTGCGAAAGGCCGCGGCCCAGCGTGTCAGGGCAGATCACGCGCCAGCCGCGCTGGCTCAGGTGCTCGGCCAGTTCGTCCATGTCGCGCCCGGTGCGGGCCAGGCCATGCCAGGCGATCACGGTGCCGGCGCTGCCCGCGCCCCATTCGGTGAAATGGATCTCGCGTCCGGCGCAGGTCAGGTAGTGTGAGGTGTATGGCATGGAGTAATCCTCCTTGTTCTGATCTGTGGCATGCCGTGCGGTGCTGCTTCGGCAACTTGCGCCGGGCCTTGTCGGGCCCGGCCCGGCGCAAAGGGCTTACTCGGCGCGGATCGACTTGGCGCCAAGGCTCGCGTCGAACACCATCGTGCGCGGCCATGGGGCCCAGGAAGCGCCCAGCGCTGCATGGTTCGGGTCGCCGTTGCGCGCGAAGCTCGAAATCGTCTGCATCATCGCGTTCGAGAGTTCAACCCGGCCAGGGCGATTCGCCGTGCTGAACCAGACGTTGCTGAACAGCGACGGTCCGAAGTTGCCGAAGATGAAGGGCAAGTCGACCACGTGCACCGCGCCGTAGATGTCGTTCCACGGGGCCGGTTGCTTGTCCCAATCGAAACGGTAGTACCAGACGTTCTCCTGCTTCGTCTTCAACGCGTTCAGCACGTTGTCCCGGCTGTTCAGGAAGAAGATGCGGTTGAGCGACTCCGCGCGGGCCGTGAAGCCCGTGGTCGGCGCGCTCACCGGCAGGTAGGTCGGAGCGATCCACTGCTCCACCGTGGTCTGGGCGGCGGCGTTCGGGTTGTAGCTGAAGTGGTTGGTGAACAGTTGCGCGTCCGTCACCAGGCGGGCATTGCCCGTGCCGCCCACGAGCGGCAGGAACGAGGGGAACAACTTGCCTTCGTCCCGCGTGTTGCCCGCGAGCACCGGCACCTTCACATAGTTGCCCGCATTGATCGCGCCGATCGGGTCGCTCGCCACGACCGCGCCATCGGGAATCGGGCCCGATCCGGCAAGGCCCAGAGCGGCCAGGCGGGTGAGCAGCGTGGTGAACAGCTGCGAGGGCGACTTGCTGCGCACGTAATCCGCGATCTGCGCGTGGGTCCGGCTGGCGATGTAGGTGTTGGCCGAGGCGGTATCGGTCGCCAGGCCGTCACCGATCACCAGGTTTTGCAGCAGCGCGTTGCCCTGGGCCAGGTACACCGATGCCGGGTTCAAGGTGGGCAGGCTGCCGGCTGGCAGGTTGGTCGCCAGCGAAATGCCGCCCGACAGGGGCATCACGCGGTGGAACAGCTTCGGATTGGCGGCCGTCATCAGCGGCGACGTCTGCAGCGCCCAGACGTTGATCGCGCCGGCGGACTGGCCCACCACCGTGACGTTGTCCGGATTGCCGCCGAAGGAGGAGGAATTGGTGCGCACGAACTGCAGCGCCTTGATGCTGTCGAGCATCGTGAAGTTGCCGGAGTCTGTGGACGCGTCGCCCGTCTTGAGCTGCGGCAGATTCATGAACCCCAGAATGCCCAGCCGGAAGTTGGGCGTGACCACGATCGCGTTGGCGGTCCTGGCCAAGGCCGCGCCGTCATACATGGGGTCGGCGGTGTAGCCCGAGACGTTGCTGCCGCCGTGCAGGAAGACGATGACGGGCAGGTTCGACTCGTTGCTGGCGGGACGCCAGACGTTGAGGTACAGGCAGTCTTCGCTGCCGACGGCCTGGTTCAGCGTCGTTGCGATGGTTTCGTCGTGCTTGTTGTTGCTGCCGGGGCCGTAGATGCGGCCGTACTGCGCGCAGGCATTGGCGAAAGCCGTCGTGGTGCGGGGCGTGGCCCATGCCTCGGGTTCCTGCGGCGGCTGCCAGCGCAGCGCGCCCACGGGTGCTTTCGCATAGGGGATGCCTTTCCAGGAGTAGGTTGCAGAGGCGATGTCCACGGCCCCGCGAATGTCTCCCAGATGGGTCTTGCGCAGCAGCGGGTCGTTGCCGCCGTCGCCGCACGCCGAGAGCAGCAGGGCGGCACCGATGGCGCCTGCCCAGGCCGCTGCCCGGGTCCTGAGGCCTGTGGGCCGCTTGTGAGAAAGCGTGGTTCCTGATTCAGTGGTCATCGCCGATGTCTCCTCTTGGGTGGGTTGAAATTCAGGCAGTGGGCGCGCGCAATGCACGCAGCCGGCCCACCACCCCGGTCGGGAAGTAGTAGACGGACAACACGAACAACAGACCGAGCCACAGCAGCCAGCGGTCAGGCGAGAGCAGGGCCGCCAGCATCGGGACGCCGGAGGCAGCCTCGCTGCCCAGGCGCAGCAGGTCCTGCAGGTAGCTCTGGGCGATCAGGAACAGCACGGCGCCGATGGCCGCGCCGTAGATCGTGCCCATGCCGCCGATCACGACGATCAGCAGCACGTCCATCATGATTTCGAAAGACAGCGAGGTGTCCGGTCCGTTGTAGCGCAGCCAGACGGCCAGCATGGCGCCGGCCAGCGTGGCGAACAGGGCCGACAGCACGCTCGACGTGGTGCGGTACACCACCACGCGGTAGCCGATGGCCTCGGCGCGGAACTCGTTCTCGCGGATCGCCTGCAGCACGCGGCCGAAAGGTGAATTGACGATGCGCAGCATGGCCAGCATCAGGACCACCGCGCACACGAACAGGCCGTAGTAGGTCAGCAGCCGCCCGTCGACCGACACGCCCAGAAAGGGCTGCTCCAGGAACTCGTGGCTCGGCATCAGCAGTTCGGGCACCTTGAAGCTCAGTCCGTCCTCGCCGCCCGTGAAGTCCGACATCTGCGAGGCGAAGGTCTGGAAGGCCGCGGCCACCGCCAGGGTGATCATGGCAAAGAAGATCGCGCGCACCCGCAGCGAGAACAGGCCCACGGCCAGCGACAGCCCGAAGGACAGCACCAGCGACGCGCCCAGGCCGATGGCCAGCGCCTCCCAAGTCGGCCCCAGGCGGGTGCTGGCCATGGCGATACCGTAGGCGCCGATGCCGAAGAACATGGTGTGCGCGAAGCTCACGATGCCGGTGTAGCCCAGCAGAAGGTCGAAGCTGGCCACCAGCACGACGAAGACCAGCACCTTGGCCGCCACGCTGAGCGCCTTGACGCCCGGGAAGATGAAGGGCGCAAATGCCAGGCCCAGCAGGATGGCCGCGAGCAGCACCGCCAGCAGGCGGCTGCGCGGCAGGTCATTGGAAAGAATCCGGTTCAGCATGGTGAGCGGCCTCCCGCCGGGCCGCCCCAAGGGAGGCCAGCCCCCTCGGGGGGCAGCGAATACACGAAGTGATGAGCGTGGGGGTACATGGTCTTCAGCGGTTCGCCACCGGATAAACGCCCTGCGGGCGCCACAACAGCACCACCACCATCAGCAGGATGTTGGAGAACAGCGCCACCTTGGGCGCGACGAAGCCGGTGTAGTTGGCCATCAGGCCCACCAGCAGCGAGCCGATCAGCGCGCCCCCGGTGGAGCCCAGCCCGCCGATGATGATGACGATGAAGATCAGGATGTTCACCTGCGCGCCCATCTGCGGCGTGACGCTTTGCTGGTACAGACCCCACATCACGCCGCCCAGGCCCGCCAGCGCGCTGCCGAACACAAACACGCCCACAAACAGGCGCCGGATGCGGTAGCCCATCGACTCGACCATCTCGCGGTCCTGCACGCCGGCGCGGATCAGCAGGCCGATCTTGGTGCGGTTCAGCGTCCAGGCCAGCAGCGCGAAAACCAGCAGGCCCACGCACACCGACACCAGCCGGTACTTCTCGATCGCGGCGTCGCCCAGCAGCAGCGAACCCCGCAGGCCTTCAGGCAGCGGCAGTGCAATCTGCTGCGGCCCCCAGATCACCTTGATCAGTTCCTCGCCGATGATCATGCCGCCCATCGTGATCAGGATCTGCTTGAGGTGCTGGCCATAGACCGGGCGCACGATGAAGCGTTCGAACGCCAGGCCGACCGCGCCAGCCACCAGCATGGCCACCAGCATCGCCGGCAGCAGCGCGAGCAGGTTGCGCCAGAGTTCCTGCGAGCCGGTCCAGTCGCCCATGGCGCCGAGCACGGAGGTGGCCACGAAGGCGCCCAGGGCGATGAAGACGCCATGCCCGAAGTTCAGCACGTCCATCAGGCCGAAGATCAGCGTGAGGCCTGAGGCGATGACGAAGATGATCATGCCCATGGCCAGGCCGGCCACCGTGAGCGTGATCCAGGTCGAACCCGAGCCCACCAGCGGCAACGCAGCCAGGGCCAGCAGCGGCACCAGGGCCAGGGGCTTCCAGTCGAAGTCGAGCGCCTTCATGCCGCACCTCCCCGACCCGGGAATCGTTCAAAAAATATAGCGCCAGATGACCGAAGGACGCTGGGAGAGCAGGGATTTGTCATGAAAATCGTCATAGCGCCAGTCCCAGCAGCGAGGTTTGCAGCGATTCGTCCTGCGCGAAGGCCTGCATGGCGCCGGCATGGACGACAACGCCGTTCTCCATCACCGCCACCGTGTCGCCCAGCCGCTTGGCAAAGTTGATGTTCTGCTCGACCAGAAGGATCGTCACGCCGCTGGCCTTGAGTTGCTCGAACGCGTCGATCATGTTGTTGATGATGGCCGGCGCCAGGCCCTTGCTCGGCTCGTCCACGATCAACAGTTCGCGCGGCTCCACGATGGCGCGCGCCACCGCCAGCATCTGCTTCTGCCCGCCCGAAAGCTTGCCCGCCGGGTGGTTCCAGAACTTCTCCACCGCCGGAAACAGCTGGAAGATCCACTGCAGGCGCTTGTCATCCATCTGCTCGGCCCGCTTGGCTGTGCGCGCGGCCAGCAGCATGTTTTCGCGGACGGTCAGGTCGGAGAAGATGCCCATGTTCTCGGGCACGTAAGCGATGTTCAGGCAGGCGATCTGCGGCGTGGACAAGCGGGTGATGTCCTGGCCGTTGAACCGGATGCGCCCCTTGGATGCGGGCCACAGGCCCATGATGGTGCGCAGCGTCGTGGTCTTGCCGACGCCGTTGCGCCCCAGCAGCATGGTGAGCTGGCCGCGCGGCACAACCAGGTCCACGCCATGCAGGATGTGGTACGCCCCGATGTGGGTGTGCACGCCTTCGAGGGTGAGAAGAGCGTCGCTCATGCGGCCTCCTGATGCGGGACTGGCGTGGCGCCGGCCTGCGGGGCGACACCGAGATACGCCTCCTGCACCACCGGCGAGGCGATCACTTCGGCCGGCTCGCCGTCGGCCACCAGCGCGCCGTTGTGCAGCACGATGATGCGGTCGGCCAGTTCACGCACCACGTCCATCTTGTGCTCCACCAGAAGGATGGTCTTGGTCTTGTCTTTCTTCAGCGCGCGGATCAGGTCGAGGATGACAGGCGCCTCGTCGTGGCTCATGCCGGCCGTCGGTTCGTCGAACATGTAGACCAGCGGGTCCAGCGCCATGAGCAAGGCCACCTCGAGCTTGCGCTGGTCGCCATGCGGCAGGCGCGACACAGGCGTGTCCTGTTTGTCGGACATGGCGACGGCCGCGAGGATCTCGTGCGCGCGCTGCGTCAGCGCGGCGTGGTCGCTCCAGATGCTCCACAGGTTCAGTCCGCGTCGGTGCGGGCCGTCGTGGGCAGCCTGCACGGCCAGCCGCACGTTCTCGAGCACCGGGAGATTGGGAAACAGGTTGGTCAGCTGGAAGGCGCGTCCCAGGCCGGCCCGGGTGCGGGCCGACGCCGACAGACCGGACAGCTCGCGCCCGTTCAGACTCACCGTGCCTGCCGAGGCCTTGAGCTGGCCTGAGATCAGGTTGAAATAGGTGGTCTTGCCGGCACCATTGGGGCCGACGATGGCGGTCAGCGTGCCCGGTTCGAAGCGGCACGAGACGGCATTCACCGCGACGTGTCCACCGAAGCGGATCGTGAGATCTGTGGTTTGAAGCATGGCAACCAGCCCGGCAGGTTCCAGAAAAAAGAACGGGAGCGGCGCAGCGCGCAGGGGTCAGGTGGGGGGCGCACAGCGGGCAGTGCGCAGAGACTGGAACGAACTCCAGTACGTGAGGTTCTCGCGCACTGCGCAACGACGCATGGCCGCTGCGCAGGCGCCGAACATCAGCGCTTGTTGCGGATCGGAATGGCCATTTCGCTGGCGGGGATCTCGCGCACCAGCTCGGGCACGCCCCAGGCGAAGGCCGGATCGTTCTTGATCTTGAAGTGGTACATGTCCTGCATGGCCTGGTGGTCTTCCTTGCGGAAGGTCATCTTGCCCTTGGGCGTCTCGAAGCTCATGCCTTCCATGGCCGGGATCAGCTTGGCCGCGCTGGCGTCGCCATTGGTCTTCTTCAGTGCTTCCACCACGGCGATGGCCGCGCTCATGCCGCCGGCGGTGAAGAAGTCAGGCGGTGCCTTGAACTGCTTGTAGTGGTTGGCCACCAGCCATTCGTTGACCTTGTTCTTCGGGATGCCGAAGTAGTAGTACAGCGCACCTTCCATGCCGGGGTACTGCTTGTAGGCCACCATCGCGGGCAGGATGTTGCCGCCGGTGGCCATCTCGATGCCGTATCGCTTTTGCAGCTCAAGCTCGGCGAACTTGCTGAAGGGCGACGGTGCACCGGCCCAGACCACCCAGACATACTTGCGGCCCGGCTGATCCTTCATCTTGTCGACCAGGCGTTGCAGCCCGGCCGTGAAATCGGTGGTGCCTGCCGGCAGGTATTCCTCGTGGACGAACTTGCCCTTCTTGATGTATTCCTTGAAGGCCTTGACACCGTCGCGGCCGAAGGCGTTGTCATTGGCCAGCGTGGCGATCACGTTGCCCGGCTTGTCCAGGGCTGCGGCGTTGGCGGCGGCGTCCTGCGAGCTGTTGCGCCCGGTACGGAAGATGTACTTGTTCCACTTGTCACCGGTGATCGAGTCGGCCACCGCCGGCTCGACCAGCAGGACCTTCTTGTATTCCTCGGCCACGGGCAGCATGGCCAGAGCCACCGGCGAGGCGGTGGGGCCCACCGCGATGTCGGCCTTGTCGTCGCCGTAGGCGGCGGCCAGCGCGGCCTTGCCCACGTCCGGCTTGCCCTGGTCGTCCTTTTCGATCACGACCAGCTTCTTGCCGGCCACCATCATCGTGCCGCCCGTGGCGTAATCCAGACCCATGTTGAAGCCGACGATGGTCTGTTTGGCATAGGCCTCCAGCGGGCCGGTCTTGCTAGCGATGACGGCGATCTTCACTTCTTTGGACTGGCTGAAGGCCGGTGCTGCAATCGCAGCCGCCAGAACCGCGAGAGCCATCAGTTGACGACGTTGCATGAAAAGTCTCCTGTAGTTGCTGGCCATGACTGTGCATGCATCATGCCAACTTGGAAAGCCTTGATTTCATTGGAATTTTCAATGAACTTTGGATCATATGTCTTATTATCAGACATTGAAGTTGTATGTATTTCAGCCATCTGCCTGAAATCTGATCAGGGTTATCCCTTGACATCAACGACCCGTCATCGGACAGGTTCAGGCTGTGCCAATCGATTCAGGCGCCCGCCTCATCCGCGGGGCGCAGGCGTTCGTACAGCTTGGCGCGCGATATGCCCAACAGCCGGGCCACCGCCACCTTGTTGCCGCCGCACCGGTCCATCGCGGCGGCGATCGCCGCCCGCTCAAGTTCGGCCACCTGCTCGTCCAGCGGGCGCAGCAGGTTGGGGGACACCGGCGCGCCCGAAGCGCCGGCCGGCTTCAGTGCCAGCCGGAACGCGTCGTCCGCCGGGCCAATGCGCGCACCCGCCGTCTCGCGCAGCACGGCCTCGATCTGCTCGCGCCCGAGGAAGTGCGAGTCGGCCCGCATGGCCGCCTGTTCCAGCACGTTGCGCAGTTCGCGAATGTTGCCGCGCCAGGGCTGTCGGGCCAGCAGCGCCAGCGCCTCGGAACTCAGTTCGGGGGGTTGTTCGCCACTTCGCAGCGCCATGTCCTCCCCGAGAGCCTCGACCAGCGCCGCCAGGTCTTCGCTGCGCCCGCGCAGCGGTGGCACCCGGATCGGCAGCACGTTGAGGCGGTAATACAGGTCTTCGCGAAAGTTGCCTTCGCGCACCAGCTTCACCAGATCGCGCGAGGTGGCGGCAATGACCCGGGCGTCGAACGGAATCAGCTTGTTGGAGCCCAGCGGCTCGATTTCCCCCTCCTGCAGCGCGCGCAACAGCTTGGCCTGCAGCGCCAGCGGCATGTCACCGATCTCGTCGAGGAACAGCGTGCCGCCATCGGCCAGGCGGAACTTGCCGTCACGCCCCTTGCGCTCTGCGCCGGTGTAGGCGCCAGGCGCCACACCGAAGAACTCCGCCTCCAGCAAGGTGTCTGGCACCGCGGCGATGTTGACGCTGATGAACGGGCCCTGCGCGCGCGCCGACGATGCATGGATGGCATGGGCCAGCAACTCCTTGCCGGTGCCGGTCTCGCCCAGCAGCAGCACCGGGCTGCTCGACTGCGCCGCCCGGCGCGCCTGGCGCTTGACCTCGACCGCCGCCGCGCTGGTGCCCACGAAGCTGGTGAAGGTGTACTTGGACTGCCGCTTGCCCGCGCTGTGCTTCAGCCGCTGGGTGGCCAGTTCGCGCCGCGCTTCGTCAAGGTCGCGCTGCGCCAGCGAGAACTTGGCGATCAGCGGTTGAAGATTGGTCTCGGGCTGGTCGAACAGCACGATGCCCAGCGCGCCGATCACCGCGCCGTCGGCATCGCGCAGCGGAATGCGGCTGACGACGAAGGTGCCGGCGCGGTTGGACAGCAGGTCGATCAGGATCGGCTTGCCGGTTTCGAGCACCTTGTGCATCTGGGTGTTCTGCACCACGGCCGACACCGGATGGCCGACAAAATCCTCTTCGCGCGTGAACCCCAGCGCCGGCAGGAAGCGGCGGTACTGGTCGTTGATCCAGACCACGCGGGCCTCGCGGTCCACCAGCAGCATGCCCTCGCTGGCGTTGGCGAACAGGTCGAACATCGAGCGTGCGGCCAGCTCCAGGATGCTCTGCGCGTCCCGCGGGAGATCCCGCTGGGACACCGGCAAGCGGGGCATGGGGGTGTTCATGCGGCGATGTTACCGCGCCGGACGCACGAGTAACCCCGCCTTCTTTCCGCCGAAATTACTCCTGAACTTGTAGCTGCTCACGACCGTTTCACGCTGGGATCAGGCACTTTATCTCCTGAAAATGAGATCAGACGGCCCTCGCAGCAGCCTTTCGGCCCTGCCACCAGCTCACCACGCGCGGGAGGATCAGCACCGACAGCACGATGAACAGCAGCGTCAGCGACATCGGGCGCTGCAGGAACACCATCGGACTGCCTTCGCCGATCGACATGGCGTTGCGCAGCTGGGCCTCGGCCAGCGGCCCCAGGATCATGCCCACCACCACGGGCGCCGTCGGGAAGTTGAAGCGCCGCATGATCAGACCGATCACGCCGATGGCGTACAGGAGGAACAGGTCGAAGGCGCTCTGGCGCATGCCATAGGCGCCCACCGTCGCGAAGATCAGGATGCCGGCATACAGCTGGGGCTTGGGCACCTTGAGCAGCTTGACCCAGAAACCCACCAGCGGCAGGTTCAGCACCAGCAGCATCACGTTGCCGATGTAGAGCGAAGCGATCAAGGCCCAGACCAGCGCCGCCGAACTGCTGAACAGTTGCGGCCCGGGCTGGATACCGTAGTTCTGAAACGCGCCCAGCATGATCGCGGTGGTGTTGGAAACCGGGATGCCCAGCGTCAGCAGCGGAATCAGCGCGGTGGTCACCGTCGCGTTGTTCGCCGCTTCGGGGCCAGCCACCCCCTCAATCGCGCCCTTGCGGCCGAACTCTGCCCTGTCGGCCTCCTTGGCCAGCTTTTTCTCGGCGGCGTAGCTCAGGAAGGTCGGAATCTCGGTGCCCCCGGCGGGAATGCAGCCGAACGGCGCGCCGATCGCCGTGCCCCGCAGCCAGGCAGGGATCGAGCGGCGCCAGTCGTCGCGCGTCATGGTCACCCGGCTCATCTTGTTCTCGGACTCGACGATCTTGCCCTCGAACAGGACCGCATGCAGGGCCTCGGCCACCGCGAACAGGCCAACCGCCACCAGCACGATCTCGATGCCGTCCAGCAGTTCGGGCACCCCGCCGGTGTAGCGCGCCTGGCCGGTGATCTGGTCCAAGCCGATCAGGCCCACGGCCAAACCGACGAACAGGGAGGTCAGCCCACGCAAGGTGCTCTGCCCGAGCACCGCACTCACCGTGGTGAACGCCAGCAGCATCAGCATGAAATATTCCGGCGGGCCGAGCTTGACCGCGAATTCGGCCACCACCGGCGCAAACAGGGTCACCACGATCGTGGCGATCGTGCCCGCGACGAACGAACCGATGGCGGCCGTGGCCAGCGCCGCACCGGCACGCCCGCTCTTGGCCATCTTGTTGCCTTCCATGGCCGTGACCATGCTGGAGGTTTCGCCCGGGGTGTTCAGCAGGATCGACGTGGTCGAGCCGCCGTACATGGCACCGTAATAGATGCCGGCAAAAAAGATCATCGACGCCGTCGCATCCACCTTGGCCGTGATCGGCAGCAGCATGGCCACTGCCGTGGCAGGACCGATACCTGGAAGCACGCCGACGGCGGTGCCCAGCGCACAACCGACAAACGCCCACAGCAGGTTGACCGGCGTGCCCGCCGTGACAAAGCCCTGAATCAGCTGGCTCCAGATATCCATCACAACCACCCGCTTTGTGTCAGGCCTGGCAGATTGATGGCCAGGAATTTCGTGAACATCCAGTAGACCGGCGCCGCAATCAGCAATCCGGTGACACCGTCCTGGACCCAGGTCCTGAGGCCGTCCGTCGCCTGGCCTTCCGCGTTGCGCATGCCCCGCGCCGCCAGCACAAAGCACAGGGCGCAACTGAAGATGAAGCCGATCGTGGTCAGCAAAGCCGCATTGGCCAGCAAGCCGGCGGACATCCAGACGAAGCCGGGCCAGTAAGCTTGGTCGCCTGGCGGGCCTTCTTCCATATGGCGGAATCCGCCAGTGCGTGCTTCATAGAGCATGAAGCCCCCGCACAAGAACAGCGCCCCCGAGACGAGCCACGGCAGGAAATTGGGACCGACACCCGCATACCCGGCCGCGGACGGGATGCTGACTGCGCCAAAGGCCAATCCGAGGGCGATCGCGACCACCCCCAGGCCCACCAGCGCATGCAAGAAGGACGGGTTGCGCTTGTCTTGAGCCATGACGCTTCTCAGATCATGCCGGACTTCACCATCGTGGCGCGCAGCGAGGCAAAATCATTGTCGACGAACTTGGCGAACTCGGCGCCGGTCAGCAGCGCAGGTGTCCAGCTGTTCTTTTCGAGCGCCTCGGCCCATGCCTTGGACTTGGTGGCCTTGACCACCATCTCGATCAAGGCCTTGGCCTGATCCGGCGTGATGCCGGGCGCGCCGTAGACACCGCGCCAGTTACCAATCTCGACGTTGATGTCCTGCTCTTTGAGGGTCGGCACATTGACCCCCTTCAACCGGGTGCCCGATGTGACAGCCACGGCCTTCATCTTGCCTGCGGCGATGTACTCGGAAAACTCGCTGTAACCGCTGCCGCCGATGGTCACGTTACCACCCAGTATGGCCGCCGTGGCCTCGCCGCCCCCACGGAAAGCCACATAGTTGATCTTGGAGGCATCGACGCCCGCTTCGCGCGCGATCATGGCGGCCGCGATGTGTTCAGTGGAGCCCCGCGACCCGCCGCCCCATTTGACGCTGCCAGGATCCTTCTTCAGTTGTTCGATCACTTCCTTCATGGACTTGAAAGGGGAGTTGGCGGGCAGCACGAAGACGTTGTATTCACTGGTCAACCGCGCCAGTGGCGTGGCGGTACTGAGGTTTACGGGGGGCTTGCCAGTGATGATGCCACCCAGCATCACCTGGCCCATCACCATCATGGCGTTCGGATCACTCTTGCTGCCATTGACAAATTGGGCCAGGCCCAGGGCGCCAGCGGCGCCGCCCTTGTTGTCATAAGTCACCGTATCGGCCACCTTGGCATCCTGCAATGCCTTTCCGAGCGCACGTCCCGTGGTATCCCAGCCGCCTCCAGGATTGGCCGGAATCATCATCTTGATGTTGGCTCCGGCCAGTGCCGAAAGGGGAAAGCCGCCCGAAACGGCCAGTGCAGCCATGGATTTGAGAAAGGTGTCGCGACGCATGAGTATCTCCTTGGTACAGATGAATAACCCACCGATCATGCGGCCGAAAGCTGTCAAACGGCTGTCCGGTGTATCAGGGAAAGTGCTAATGTCGCCCCCATGAAACTGCTGCTGGTCGAAGACAACCCCACGATGCAAACCACGCTGCAGCGCAGCTTGTCGCGCCGCGGCATGGAGGTGGCGACCTGCGGCGATGGCGGTCTGGCCCTTGAGAAATGGCCCGCGTTTCAACCCGACGTGGTCGTGCTGGACCTGACCCTGCCCGGTCTGGACGGCCTGCAGGTGCTGCAGCGCGCGCGCGGCAAGGGCTGGGCCACCCCGGTGCTGATCCTGACCGCGCGCGGCACGGTGGGCGACCGCATCATCGGCCTGAACACCGGCGCGGACGACTACCTGCCCAAGCCATTCGACCTCGATGAACTGGAGGCGCGGGTGCGCGCGCTGGCTCGGCGCGCCGGCGTCCGCCCCCCCGCCGGCGACGATCCCGGCGCATCGGTCAGCCTGGGCAGCCTGCGGCACGACCGCCACAGCGGCGCCATTTACTGCCGAGACGAGGTGCTGGATCTGGCCCCGCGCGAACTGGCCCTGCTGCAGGCCCTGATGGCCCGGCCCGGGCATGCGGTATCAAAGGAGCATCTGTTCGAGCAGGTCTTCCCGGGCGCCGAGGATGTGCAATACGAGGCCATCGAGGTCGTGGCCTACCGTCTGCGCAAGAAGCTGGCGCACAGCGGCGTGATGCTGGTCACGCTGCGCGGCCTGGGTTACCTGCTGAAGGTTGCGACGTGAGCGAACCCATGGGTGCTGTCCCGGCGGGCGCGGCGCGGCCCGCGTCCACCTCGGCGCGCGCACTGTCGCTGCGGCGCTACCTGCTGCTGGGCATCCTGCTGCCGGTCGGCCTCTTCGTCGTGATCAACACCTGGAGCCTGTACCGCCAGGCACAGGTCGCGGCCACGACCGCGTATGACCGCACGCTGCTGGCCTCGGCCAAGTCGATCAGCGAGCAGCTGGACGTCGAAGGCTACGACGACGACGCCCGGCTGAGGGCGCGGGTGCCCTATTCCGCACTGGAAGCGTTCGAGGCCGACAACCAGAGCCGCATCTACTACAAGGTGTCGAACCTGACCGGCGAGCTGGTCTCAGGCTACACCGCTTTGCCCCGTTGGCAGGGACGCATCCCCGACAAGCCGGCCTACGCCGCGCTGGTGGACTTCTACGACGACACCTACCTCGGTGAACCGGTGCGCGTGGCCGCCCTACTGCAGCCAGTCACCGGCACCGGAGGCAGGGCCATGGCCGTGATCCAGGTGGCCGAGACGCTGGAGTTGCGCCACACGTTGGCGCGGCAGATGCTGCTCGATACGCTGTGGCGCCAGGCTTTGCTGGTCGGCGTGATTGCCCTGGTGGTCGTGGTCGTGGTCCAGCGCGCCACCCGGCCGGTGCGAAAGCTGAGTGCCGAGCTCCAGGCTCGACCCGAGGGCGACCTGACCCCGATCGACGCGCCCGACGCCCCGCGGGAACTGCTGCCGCTGGTCGATGCCACCAATGCGGTGATGAACCGTCTGGAGCACTTGCTTGCGCACCAGAAACGCTTTGTGCGCGACGCCTCGCACCAGCTGCGCACGCCCCTGGCGGTGCTGAAGACCCAGGTGCAATCGGCCTTGCGCGGCGACGTCGAGCCCCGGCAGGCGCTCGAGGAAATCAATGAAACCGTGGACCGTGCAACCGCACTTGCCAACCAGATGCTGGCGCTGGCCAAGGTGGAGCAGCTTCGCCAGCAGACCGGCGAGGGTGTGCGTGACCTGGCCGATGCGGTCCGCGCGGTGGCGCTCGACCTATCGCCCCTCATCGCCGGCAAGGACATCGACTTCACGATCGAGACCACGCCGGCTCCGGTCGTCGCGCACCAGTGGATGCTGCAGGAACTGGCCCGCAACCTCCTGCACAACGCGATCAAGCACACCCCGGACGGCGCGCCGCTGGCGGTGCGCGTGGTGGCCGACTCGCGCACCGTCGCACTCACCGTCGGCGACAGCGGACCGGGAATCGCCAGCGAAATGGCGGCACGCCTGTTCCAGCCCTTCTCCGCGGGCGACGTACGCCACGGATCGGGGCTGGGACTGGCCATCTGCCGGGAAATCGCCGAAGCGCTCGGCGGCAGCATCAGCCTGGAGAACCGGATCGAGCGCGGGCGCACGGCCGGCCTGGATGCCACGGTGCGACTGCCAAGGGCCAACGACCCGGGGCACAATCCGCCTTGATGGAAAAACTGCGCATCGACAAGTGGCTGTGGGCCGCCCGCTTCTACAAGACCCGTAGCCTCGCCGTGGAGGAGATTGGTCGCGGAAGGGTCCAGGTCAACGGGCAGGACGCCAAGCCCTCGCGAGAGGTCAAGTCCGGCGATACGGTGGCGCTGCAGCAGGGACCGGTGCGGCGCACCGTTATCGTTCGGGGCATCTCGGGCATGCGCGGCCCGGCCCCGGTGGCCCAGGCGCTTTACGAAGAAACCGCCGACAGCGTCGTCGAGCGTGAACGCGCCGCGGAACAGCGCCGACTCGCGCCAGAGCCCGCGCTGGGCATCGCCCACGGCCGGCCCACCAAACGCGACCGGCGCGACATTGGCAAGGCCTGGGGCGATCGCTGGAGCGCATCGATCGACGATTGAGAGGAGGCGGCATTGCCGGCCGGGCGCGCAAAGCGGCCGTACTCTTGAGGCCCGCATCGACACGGGCAAATACGGGATACCTTCAGCTCTCCATCCGGTACCAGGCCACGCCCGCGCCATCCAGGGATCGCCGCACCTCACCGCGGTGCCACAGGTAGTTCAGGCAGGCCAGGCTCTCGCCCGTGGCCAGGTTGAGCAAACCGGCATCCGACTCGTCGATGGCCCGGCCAAACAGCGCCGCGAACACATCAACCGCACGCCGAGGCTCCTTCAGTGTCTTGCGAAGCCGGTCCAGCGTGCGGCCCTGCGAGGCGCCGAGATAGTCCAGACGCGCATGCAGCCCGCGGAAGCACTCGTTGTGCGACGGCAGCACCAGCACGTCGTCGGGCACCTCGCGCTTGAGCTTGGCCAGCGACTCCAGCCATTCGCGCATCGGGTCGGCGTCGGGTTCGGTCGGGTGGATCGACACGTTGGATGAGATGCGCGGCAGGACCTGATCGCCCGAGATCAGCAGCTTGAGTTCGGCGCAGTACAGGCAGGCGTGCTCCGGCGAATGGCCGGTGCCGACGATGACCCTCCAGGTATTGCCTCCGATGCGGATCAGTTCCCCATCGACGATGCGGCGGTAGCTCTCAGGCAGGGCGTGGATGCGTTTGCCGAAATTGCCGAATCGGGCCCGGTAATTCTCCAGCGCCGCCTCGCTCCAGCCTGCCCGGCGATAGAACGCGACACCGTCGTCGGGTGCCTCACGACCGGTATCTGCGGTCAACACGCGGCAGTTCAGGTACTCCAGCCGCGTCATCCACAGCCTGCAGTTGAACTTGCGCGTGAGCCACCCGGCCATGCCGATGTGGTCCGGATGCATGTGGGTGCCAAAGATCCGGGTCAACGGCCGCTGCTCGGTGGTGGAGGCAAAGAGTTCGCGCCAGGCAGCCAGGGTCTCATCAGTGCGCATCCCGGTGTCCACCACGGCCCAGCCCTCGTCGTCCTCAAGGCCCCAGACGTTGATGTGGTCGAGCGCGATCGGCAAGGGCATGCGCATCCAGACCACGCCCGGTGCGATCTGTTGCACCTTGCCGGGCTCGGGCGCCGACTTGAACGGGTAGATGAGCGTCGGCTTCTCCAGCCTCTCACGCTGCGGGGTGTCGGTCATGGGGCAGGATCCGGGAAGTGGGTCGACGAGCGATGGTAACTGCCCGCGCGGGGCACTGCGTTGCACCTGCGCGACTGCCCCGGGGTCGAGGAATAATGGCATCCATGAGCGCCCTCTTCTCACCCTTTCACCTTGGCCCGATCCAACTGGCCAACCGGATCGTCATCGCCCCCATGTGCCAGTACTCGGCCGAGAACGGCGAGGCCAGTGACTGGCACACCGTGCATCTGGGGCAGCTGGCGCTGTCAGGCGCCGGACTCCTGATCATCGAGGCCACGGCCGTGACACCCGAGGGCCGCATCAGCCCCGGCGACCTGGGCCTGTGGTCCGACGCGACGCAGGCCGCGCTGGCCCGGGTTCTGGCCACTGCGCGGCGCCATTCCCCCATGCCGGTGGCGATCCAGCTCTCGCACGCCGGGCGCAAGGCATCCAGCCGCGCACCCTGGGACGGCGGACAGCTGATCGCGCCCGGCGATGGCGGCTGGCTGCCACTGGCACCATCGGCCCTGCCGCACGCGGCCGGCGAAGCGCCGCCACAGGCGCTGGACACCGCAGGACTGGCACGCATCCAACAGGCCTTTGCCGATGCCGCGGTGCGCGCGCAAAAGATCGGCATCGACGCCATCGAGTTGCACGCCGCGCATGGTTACCTGTTGCATCAGTTCCTCTCGCCGATTGCAACCCAGCGCACCGACGCCTACGGTGGCTCGCTGGAGAACCGGATGCGTTTCCCGCTGGAGGTGTTCGAGGCGGTGCGCGCCGCCCTGCCGGTTGGCTATCCGGTCGGTATCCGACTATCGGCCACCGACTGGGTCGACGGCGGCTGGAATCTCGAGCAGAGCATCGCATTCAGCCAGGCCCTGCGCCAGCGGGGTTGTGCCTTCATCCATGTCTCCAGCGGGGGCGTGTCGCCGCTGCAAAAGATTGCCCTCGGACCGGGTTACCAGCTGCCGTTTGCCGAGGCCATCCGCACCGCCACCGGCCTGCCGACGATCGCGGTGGGCCTGATCACCGAGGCGGAACAGGCCGAAGCGATTGTTGCCACTGGCCAGGCCGATCTGGTGGCACTGGCCCGCGGGATGCTTTACGACCCGCACTGGCCCTGGCACGCGGCCGCGAAACTGGGTGCGAGGGTGCAGGCCCCGCGGCAATACTGGCGATCGCAGCCGCGCGAGCTGACCGGGCTGTTCGGTGACATCCGGATCGGACAGCGGTAGGCGGCCAGGCCTTCAGAGCTCCATGCTGGTTCGGCCACGGCTGCGCCGGACCCTTTTCCGAATCAACGCCGGGACCTGATCAAGGCCGCACCATCGTTTGAAAGAGCATCCATGGACCCGCACACCTTGCTCGAACACACCGACAGCGGACAACTGTGGAACGGCGCGCCCAGTGACGAGCCCGGCTTCGGCGTGAAAGAGGCCTATCAACAGGCCTTGGCGGTTCGGGCGCTGCGCATCGCACGCGGCGAACGCCCCGGAGGCTTCAAAATCGGATTCACCAACCGCCAGATCTGGGCGCGCTACAACGTCTTTGCCCCCATCTGGGGAACGGTGTGGGACACCACCCTGAGCTTCGTTGACGAACACGGCATCGTGTCCTCGGCAGGTACCTGCCAGCCCCGCCTGGAGCCTGAAGCGGTTTTCGGCATGAAAAGCACGCCCGTCCCGGACGCATCGCTGGACGAGCTCTTTGACGCGCTGGACTGGGTGGCACCGGGGTTCGAGGTGGTGCAGTCCCATCGGCCCGACTGGAAGTTCAAGGCCGCCGACACGGTTGCCGACGGGGGCCTTCACGCCCGGCTGATCGTCGGCCGAAAAATCCCGGTCGCGGCCCTCGCATCCTCCGCATCGGGCCTGCATCATCAACTCGCGGCGGCCCAGGTGTCTCTGCTGAAAGACGGACAGCTTGTCGAGCAGGGCGCGGGCGCCAACGTGCTGGACAGCCCGTTGCAGGCCCTTCTTCACTTTCTGACGGAACTTCGCCAATGCCCGGGCGCGCCCGACCTGACGGCGGGCGACGTGGTCACGACCGGCACCTGGACCGATGCCTGGCCGGTCAAGGCCGGTGATCGCTGGACAGCCAGATTCAGCTCACCGCTTCCATCCCTGAGCCTGACCATCGTGTAGCACCGCCGCCGAGGTCGACGCCATTATTGGGCTGGCGCGGATGCGCCCCGCAGCTGCGCGAGGCGTTGCGCCACCAGGCTCGACCATTTGTCGAATGCGTTGCGGGCATAGGACCAGGCCTGGAACGAGTTCAGGTAGCCGCCGACCCAGGTCTGTGCCGCCCCCGCAGCCCCTGCATTGACGTCAGCGGCGTATTTGCGTCCGATTTCGGTGTCACGGCACTCGCCGAGGACGGCGCCCGTGGCGCCATCGCGGAACTGCATCTCCATTCCGGTTTCACCCATGTAGGGCGTCGAGCCGGCCGGTCTTCCCGTGGCCACGCCCGATCCGGCCTCGGCCACGAACGCGTAGGGAATCAGCGTGCCGGCCAGGCTGTCGGTGACCACGGTGGGCACGAGATCGGTCAGAGCAATGCGCATGACCAGCACGCCGGGCCCGGCCTTGTCGACAACCTGCATCTGCGGCTTCAGGGCCTGGACCAACGAGTTGTGAAAGTAGTCGGTCAGGGTCTTCAGATCGCTGGGGTCGATCGTCTGCGCCCCGCTACCGGCCTTGGCCGGCGCCAGCGAAACCACAATGCGCGAAATCAGGACCTTGTCGTAGCTGCGCGCGTCCAGCTTCGAATCGCGCCAGCACTCAATGCCCTGCCCCCAGGTCGTCGGTTTCAGTCGCGCGAAATCGGAAAGGAATCCGCTGCGCGTGAGCCGCGCCGAATCGGTGGCGGTGATGCCCGTGCCGCTGATGGTCATGGAATCATTGGTCGCGCAGCCGGAGAACAGCGCGCATCCAGCAAGAACAAACGCCGCAACGGCCGGGCGCGAGAACGAAGGATCGATAGGAGATTCCAGTTTCATGCGAGAACCCAAAAAAGGATGATTATGGTCTGCCGCGTGCCGACCGATCACCAACCAGCCACTCCTCAAACGGATTGCTGCTTGCTCCTGTTCCGTCAGGCAGGGGCGGGCTCCGGGCAGCGGGATCGTGGATCGCGGGCCACGACAGTACGAGGGTCGCCGGAGGCGGCAAGGGCATGAAGCAAACCCGGCCCCGTTTGAAGGTGCAAACCCAATGACGGGACAAGGCCAGGAGCACCAAAATGAAAAACCCCAAGTGAATCAATCACTTAGGGTTCAAATTGGCGGAACGGAGGGCTTCACATGATGCCTTGAAACCCGCATGGATACTAGGTTTCACGTTTTTCAATTTCAGAATGTGCCCCCGAATATGCCCCCAAGTCGCACAGGCTTCCCCGGCTTTTCAGTGGCCCGTCCCATCATCTCTGGCGGGTCGGATAGCGCATTGCGTTTTGTGGCCCTTCTGCAACGCTGGGCACCTTGCCAGCTTGATCCCCAGGCGGTTTGGCCCGTGCTTGCCCCGGTCGGCTTCGGGCTCCCGCTTCGTTTTGTAGGGACTACCGGGACGAAAATGAAAAACGCTCGTAACCCGTTGTCACCATTGAAGAATTCCAGTCCCGGCAGTGTAGGGACTAAACGTTTTTCAGCAGGGGGCACAGGGGGCAACTCACTCCAGCAAGGTGCAGGCAGGTCCGGGCCACCAGCGCGCAACCCTCATGCTACGATTGCCCTCATGTCCCCCTTCCGATTCATACTCCACCTTGCCATAGCATGCGGCCTGCTGGCCCTGCTGAGCCTGCCGCTGCACGAGGCGCTGAGCGCGTTCTTCATGCAAGGCTTCGTGCTGTGCCTGCTGGGTGCTGCGGCATTGGTGCTGTCCGACGCCGCGCACGCGGTAGCGCGTGGCGCAAGCTGGCTGTTGACCGGACGCGAAGGCTAAAATCCGCCCATGCCCGCCCTGAACGGTTTTTTCGATCTCATGGCTACAGTCACGGTATTTGCCGGCCTGTATTGCCTATGGCTGGCCTTCGGCGCGCTGGCCCGCTGGGCCGGACTGACGCGGATGCAGGCGCTGGGCGCGGCCGTGCTGTTCGGCCTGTTCATGCGCTGACCCGTCCCAACCCGTATCCCGCGCCTTGAGCTCGCGCCATCCACGCTCAGCTTGATCTTGACTTCGTTGGCCATCAGAGTACGCTCCCGGCATGGACCACATCACATCCCTGATCGCCATTGCCGCTGGCGACGCCACCGCCTTGGCCGCCACGCGCGGCATCAGCGCCAAGTGGGTGCGTCGCATTGCCTTCGTGCTGCTGGCCTGCGGCATTTGCTGGCTGTTCACCTGAACGGAACGGCACGCCTCACCGCTTATCCTGATCGCGCAGAGGTGCAATATCTAGCCACGGAAAAAGCCCGGACACTGCCGGGCTTTTCCTCCTTCGGTGCCACCGCCGCACGAAAAACCCCGAAGGATTCCACAGTTTGATGGCTGTCACCGTGGCCAGGCAGGTCGCGGCCTTGCGGCCGGTCGTGAAGCCCTGCGTTACCGCTGGGCAGTCAGAGGTAAAAGGGGCTCATGCCAGGCGCTCTACCGCCTTGACCGCAGACAGATAATCCGTGCCAGGTCGGCTGCGCATGTAGTTCTTCGCTGCCTGGTCAAGTTCGGCCCGGGTCTTGGGGCGATTTGCCGCAGATGCCGAAGCGGCTTTCGCTGCGGTGCGGTCCTTGTTCAGCATTGAAACCAGATTGGGCATCGTCACGATGCCGTCGGCAAGCCCTGCGTCGATGGCCTGTTTGCCAACGAAAACCTTACCGTCGGCCATGTCGCGCAAAACGGTTGCTGTGCTGACGCCCCGATTCTTGGCAACGGCCTCCACAAACAGGCTGTAGGTGTAGTCCACCTGGTTTTGAATCGTTTGCCGGCCTTCTTCGCTCAGGGGGGCGTAGTTGCTGGCAATGCGCTTGTATCGGCCGGCGGTTATCTCGCTTGTCTTGACGCCCTGCGCGGCTTGCGAGCCGGAAATGTCGGTGTGAGTGGACACAACGCCAATGCTCCCGGCTTGTGTGGTGCCATCCGCCAGGAATACCGATTGCGCGGCGCTGCCGATCCAGTAGGCTGCACTGCAAATGGTGCCGCTAGCCAGCGTCACCACGGGCTTCTGCAATCGCGCGGCATGGACGGCATTTGCCAAGGCTTCGGTTCCGTCCACGGTGCCGCCGGGGCTGTCGATGGAAAGGATGATGCTATGCACGGACGGATCGAGTAGCGCACTTTGCAGAGATTGCGCCGCAATTTGGGTGCTGGTGCCGCCGCTGATTTGCGTGAACAGGTTCATGCGCTTGGCAATGATGCCCTCGATGGGCAGCACGGCAACGCCGTCGATGATGTCGAAGGCCTTGGGCTCGTTGGCCAGCGGGCGGCCCAGGCGCTTTTCGATGGCCTCCAGGTCGATTTTCTCGCCGCGTAGGCGCGTGGCGTAGATGGCTTGAATCTCCAGCAGCTTGCCGGGTTCGATGGCCCACGGCGCGTTGATGATGTTGATGAAGTTGTTCACGGTGCTGCGCTCACGGTAAAGGAGACGCCCTTGGCGGCCAGCCCGGCACGGATGCCCTCAACTGCATTGAAAGCTCCGATCAGGACGTATCCCGCCCGCTCGTTGCGCCGGACCTCGTGCGTTATGATTTTTTCAATCTCGCCGTTTCCATCTCGGGCGACAACCTTGGTGCTCTCCGCAATTGAGGTGTCTCCAGACAACGCAGCATTTATCAAGGCGGTCAATCGCTCCATGTCAAGTCGTGAGCCGGCCTGAAAATTCTTCACGATCATTGCGAAGCCCTCGGCGTAGGCGGCTTTTTGCGGCTCATTCATGGCGGGTCCTTCCTATTGGTGGTGGTGTGAGTCATGCCGCACTTGCGCCGTGAACTTGCGCCGTGCCTGGTGACTCACGGCCGGGTTGCGGTGACAACCCGGCCCCCAGTCGAAGCCCATGTTCAGCGTATGTGCCGGACACCGCCGGACTGTCGCTCGCACGCGCCTATGGGCTTCGTCCCTCGGCCCGCGTGACTGACTCAATTCACGAAACGGCCAGCCCGGCCTTCTCTGCCGTGGCCAGCAAATTGGCCTCGGTCGCCTTCAGCTTGGACAGCTTCGCTTCAAGTGCTTCCAGGGCCTTTGCTCGCTCTGCACGCGGCAGCCCGGCAGCGGGCAGGTCCATTGCTGCCATTCGCTCGGCCAGCAGCGCCACAACAGCATCTGGCCCAAACAAGCCGCACAGTTTTTTGTCGTGACTCAGCGGCCGGTTCATGCTCGGCTCGGGCAGAAGCTCCATGTTTTGCAGGTGCCGGTAAACGTCGCCATCGGTGATGGTTGGACGGTGCCGCACGCCGTTGATGACGGTTTTCAGGTGGGCTTGATATTCGTTTGCCCCGCGTTCGGCCCAGGTGCGGAACATGGCCAGCACATCAGCATCGGGCAGCGGTGCGAAGTTGACGTCTTCAATCTCGCGCGTCACCTCTTCAATTTGCACCCGCACAGATGCCAGCTCGTCGGCGAAATTCTTCAGGTTCTTGCGAACGGAAAAAAGGTCAAACATCGGTGGGTTCCTTGTTGTCGAACTTGACGTTCAGAGAAAAAGAGATCGGCTTTTTGCTGGCCGGGAGCACGGGCGTTACGGCCCCGGTTCCCAACAGATGATTGCCAATCTCATCTGGCACGGAAACAAGTGCCCCAGGCTCGAACGGCCCCATGTCGTTGATGTATCCGCCATGCACAAAAATGACCTGCATGTTCGCCTTTCGGTTGGTTGATGGAGCCTCCATTGAAATCGCTATCCACTGAAAAAGCTTCGGCCATTCACTTCACCGCTTGGTAGATCGTGCGGTCTGTCAGACCTTCGCCATCATTGAACTTGGCCACGTAGAAAAGGCACCGCCGCAGATCGCTACAGCCCTCGGGCGGGTGCTGCCACTCTCGCCAGGTCGCCCACGGCCCGCGCGTGATGAATGCGTTCAGCTCGCGCTCCAGGTAGCAGGCGCGTTTGAACGAACTTGGATCATTCATCGTGTCGGCCGCCTTGCGAAGCCAGTAATTCCGGGTCGCCTTTTTAAGTTGCGCGCCCGTGGCGGGGAGTCTGAGAAACCGATTGATCGACGTCGTGCCGCCGGACGCAAGCCACATCTGTGCAGCCAGTAAAAGCGCCACCATCGCATCCTGGTTGAACGCGCCGGTCGAAAGCGCCTCCAGCAGCGCATCACCTCGCAGGGGAGGCGTCATATTGGGCCCCCTCATAGCCGCGTAACGGGTCGATCCCGCTCAGCCTTGCTAACTTTTGCCATGCATTTACCTTGTTGAGTAACTAATTGCCAGGCCACCCGCTAGCCTTTTGACGCGGCACGAACAACCCGCGTTGGCGGGTGATGTGGAAGGACCCACAAGGGGGTGGGCCAGCTTTCGGCCCCGCCTTCAGCTTCCATTGCATCCTGGTGCCTTGGTTTTGCTGCGCGGAATGAACTTCGGCGCCCCGCCGCCCTTCGGCGGCCCGTGTGCTCCGCCGGGTCATGGGTCAAGCCCGAAGATGGCGGGCGGGATGAGGTAGCACCGGGCGGGGCCGATGCCGGGTAACGTGGTCTTGATGCTGTAGCGGCCGGGTTCCCTGGTAATCAAGCACCCATGCTCCAGAAGCACGCGGGCCACCGCCTGGTGGTCGAAGCCCTGACAGACTTCGGTCTTGAACGTCTCAGCCAGGACGTAGTATTCGAAGCTCATGCCCTCACCAATGTCTGCGGGCATCTCGTCGCCAATTTCTGCGCCGTGCTGAGAGTTGGTCTTGATTGGCTTGCCGCCCGAATCCAGCATCCGCCGTACCCCGGCCCGCATCAAGGTCTTCGGAACGCGGTCATTGGCGCCGGAACGATGCCAATACGAGAAGCGACCGTCACCGTTGGTTTCAAGGAAGCGCCGCACCTGTCGCAGCATGGCCGCGACTTCGCTACTGCCGGACCCGCCCCGCGATTGAATCCACGCCTCGAAGCAGGCACGGGCGGCCCGCGTGGCTTCACCCGCTGGCCAGCCGGTCAAGCCGGCTTCGGTGGCCAGCTCGCCCGCCGCTGCCACCAAGGCGAAGCGCCGCCCGCCGCGTTGGACTTGCCCGGCCGCGCTCTCGGGCACGATCTGCGCCTCTACAGCGTTCATACGCTCGCGCAGCGTCGCCGCCAGCCCTTCGGTATGGCTCACCAGATACTCCAGCCAGGCACGCCCTGCCGTGCCGTAGCAGCGGGCCGCGTGTTGCTTCACCCAGCCGGATAGCTCATGCCCCCCGTCAAATTCATGATTGGTTTCGGCCGCAGAGCCAGGCAACACTTCGGCCGGGATCGGGATCAGCCGGACTTCCTGCCCGCCCTTCATCACCTTGCCGGCCGTGCGCATGTGTTGCTCAAGCGAAACCTCGCCACTGCTCAGAAACAGCGTGCGCCAGGTTGGCTTCTGGCGCAGTCCGCCGCCCGCCTTTGCGCGGCTCTTTCCTGCACCGTCGGCCAGCATGTACGCCACGAGCCCGGCTTCAATCGCGTCAATCGCGCCCATTTCGTCAAGGATCAAGGTCGCGTCGTTGTGTTGCTCCCCAAGGTACTCGAACCCATTTGATGTGCCGCGCCATTTCTGGATGTAGCTCTCGGGGTCGTTTTCTGTACCCTTTCCGAACACGCTCGCAGCGATCAGGTAGGCGGTCGTTTTGCCGATACTGGTCGGGCCGGTCAACTGAAATCCGCCTCCAGGTGTGCCCGCTGCCCAGGCCAGCAGCGGCCCGGCAAACGCGGTCGCCGTGGCGAATGCAAACCGACTGTTACCGATGCACAGGCGGGCCAGGTCTTGCCGCCATCGTTCCAGCGTGCCGCGTTGACTGAAGCGGGCTTCAATGCCTGCCTCGCTATGAAAGATCACACGCTCGCCGCTCGGGCTGGTGCCCAGCGTCTCTTCTGGCAACACGTAGCAGCGGCCGTGCCAGCCGACACGGGGAACATGCCGCACCAGCTCGGCAGGGGCGCGGCTTTGCAGGTATTCGGTCAACCATCCCCGGCGCTTCGCATCGGTCGGGGTCATGAATCCTTGGCTCAGCAGCGCGGATCGAAACGCGGCCCCATCGCCCGCCAGCATGGACAGCTGCATCAACCAGCGCCGCCCAGCCCGGAAGGGCGTATCGAACTCCAACAGCAATGCCGCCTGGTTGTCGTTGCCGTCGCGGGCCAGGCCCGTGACGCGCAGCGGCCCGCACACTTTGCGCGGCATCCCGCCATCATCGCCGGGCGGGGTGAACCAGACGCCTTCATCGTCAACATGGAAGCGGTCAAAGGCGCGGCCGGTGTCGTGGGCATCGTTGCCGCCATCGTGGGGCGCATGGCGCGGGCCGTGTCTAGGGTTGCCCTGCCGGTCGGTTTGCGCAGCGTGGGCGGCCGATGCGCAGGCCTGGTGCGCCTCGATTGCGCCTTCGATACAAGCCCGCACCGCGTCAAGCCCTTCGCCCTGGTGCAGATCGTTGAAATCAGATCCATTTTCAGGAAGGGGCGCGGGGAACACGGCAAGGCCATGCACCGCACGCGCCGCCGCTTCGGCCTTCAGGCGGCCGGGGTTCGATCCGGTGCGGGCTTCGGTGGCGCGGTCATCATCGCCAGCAATCACAACCAAAACGGCCGGGTACAGCTTGCGCAGGGTCTTTGCCACGTTGGCCAGGTTGCCCGCATCAAAGGCCACAGCAGTCGGGCGGCCCGTGGCCTGGTGAACACTGGCGGCCGTGGCGTAGCCCTCGCACACGGCCAGCACGGGCGCACCTTCGGGTGTGCCGCACCAGTGCCACAGCCCGGACTTTGGGCCACCGGGAAGGAAGCGTTTTACCCCGCTGGCGTTGATCGTTTGCACGTTGCGCAACTCGCCGCCCGCGTCGCGCATAGGCACCAGCACGCGGCCGTCATCCGTGAAGCGCAGTCCATACGCCTGCACACCCTTGGCGGTCAGGTAGGCGCTTTCGCCCGCGTCGCTGGCTTGCCCCCACAGGGCCGCCGCTTCGGCCGCTGCGCGGGTGTGGGCGGCTTTGGTGCGGGCTTGCTCGCGCCGTTGGCTTTCGGCTCGGTCGCGTTCGCGTTGCGCCAGGGCTTCGGGGCTGGGTGCGGCCGGTGCCTGGTCGGGTTTGGGCAGTGTGAAGCCGTTTTCTTTGCCCAGGTGCAGCAACGTGCCAACGGTTACGCCGCCGCCTGCCTTCACGCTGCGCCAGGTGGCGGCCGTGGCCTTGGGGTCGAAGTTATCGGCCGTGGCGCTCCATGCCTCGAACAGTTCGCGGCCCGTGCTGTCGGGATATTCGGACTTGATGGCCATCGCCACCCGTGCCCAGGTTTCGCGGTCGCAGTTCGCCGGGATGTGCGAAAGCGCTTCGCGGATCAGCTCAGGCGTGATGGTTGTTTTTTTCATGGGGAGGGATCGCTGGACCGATGCAAAGCACTTCGCCGGTCTTGCCGTCTTTCACTTGAAGCTCAAGGCTTGGCAGCAGCTCCACGACAAAACCCCGTTTCAAACTGGTCTGCCAGGCGTATCGAATGCGCCGCCGCCAGATCGGCTGGCTTGGGAAGAAACTTGCCTTGAAAAGTTTTCTGGCTTCAGCAAGGATGCGGGCTTGCTCAAGGCTCTTGATGGTCGCCACTTCGCGACCCAATCAACGGGTCGCCGTCCGGGCCGCAATCCACTGGTCAATTTCGCTTTCACGCCAAGCCACCGCGCGGGCAGACAGACGCACGGGGGCCGGGAAGGTGTGTGATTTCATCCCGGCATAGACGCTTGATTTTTTCAAGCCCGTTCGTTCCTCCACTGCGTCCAATCTGAGCAGCTTTTCGGGCCGGGTCTGGGTGACGGTCACGCGGCCGTCATAGGTCTTGGGGGTTGCGCCGTGCGTGCTTTGCTCGGGCTGGGTTTCGGGTGGTTTTCTGGGGTCCATACATGCCTCATGAAGTTGAGGAATGCATGGTCTACGTTGCCGCAATCGCGGTAAATGTAGCCAGCCAGCAAACCACGCGGTTTGCTAGCAAACCCCCTATTTGGGCGCTGCTTTTTTGGCCTTTGGCAGCCACTCTCGGGCGATGGTATCGGGGGTCACAGCAGCCGAATCCTTCGGGAACCGCTTCTTTACTATCGGGGCATATTGCCGTGCAAATGACGCTTTGCTTTGCCCTTTGTCGGTCCTGTTGTGCCACTCTGAAAGCACCCAGGCGCGAGGCTGGGCATTCTTGGATTTGGCAATGTCGGACTTGTGTTGCGAGTATCCAAGCTCCAATGCTTTCGCGCCCGCCGCTTCGATCAGGTGAATATAGAACCAGCGGTCCAATGGCTCGTGATCCTGTAGCCAGCGTTCAAACTTCTCAAGGCAAAGGGTATTGCTTTTGCCGTCGTAACCGCTCCAGTAAAGCGCGACAAATTCCGCTGCGTCATCCTCGCATTTCCCTTGAAACTCTGCCGCCCTTTTAAGCCCGTCAAACAGGCGTTCGCGCTCGATTCTTTCCTGTTCGATATATCGGGCCGCCATACTGGCCAAATCGCCTTCCGTCCCGTCATACTTTTCCCCATCGAGACCGATAACGAATGCCGCTTCGCTGTCGAAACCTAGCTTAAAGCCAGTGTTCGCGTCGGCCTTTGGGCTAGCCGGTGTTTGGTGCTTCTTCATTCGCGCCCCCTTCACGGTGCGGCCTTCATTGGGTGCCAGCGCCAGGCCGGTGAAGGTGTCCGGCTTTTCGCCCCGTCGGGCTAGGCGTGGCAAAACTCAAGCCCTCAGATCAGGCCCCGTTCGGCCATGCTCAGGGCTGCGCCTGGTGCCACGATCACATGATCCAGCACCCGCACATCAACCAATGCCAGCCCCGCTTTCAGGGCCTGCGTCAGAGCCTCGTCGGCAGGACTTGGGGTAACGGTGCCTGAGGGGTGGTTGTGGGCCAGCACTGCGGCTACCGCGTTGTAGCCCAGTGCCGCAAGCACGATCTCGCGCGGGTACACGCTGGTCTGCGTCACCGTGCCCGTGAAGTGGACTTGAAACGCGATCAGCCGGTGTTGGCTGTCCAGGTACATGACCGCGAAATGCTCGCGCTGTTCCCCGGCTAGGTGCAATTGCAGGTAGTGCTTCACCGCATCGGGCGTGCGGAAAACCTCGCGTTCACGTAAGGCCCGCCCCACGATTTCGAGTGCTCGATCAAGCACCCCGCGTTCGCGCGCCCGCAGCCCGTGCCGGAACGAAAGCACGCCATCGGGAACGCCATAAGCGGGGGCGGGTTCGCACGTCCTGACGCCGGACCGGCCGGCCGGCCGCTTTGCCTTTGCTGTAGAGTTTGTTGCAACCATGATTCAAGCTCCTTTGTAGCCTGTTTGTGGCCAGGCGGGGCGGGTGGTGATGACACCCGCTCCGTCGCCTTTTGTGCCCGGCTCAAACCGCCGCCGGGCATGGCGGATTCTTTCATCGTTGGGGGCATTCGCCACCGTTTCGCGGCCCGCTGAGGGGTTCCAGGGGAAGGCCTCTTTGCGCTCATTTCCATAAACGTGCATGGTGGGCCACTACGGGCCGCACAGGTGCAGCGCCGGGCGGTTTAGCTGGGAAGTGGCAGGGTATGAATGATTGAATAAATCTTCATCATCTAATTCAGTCCCTATTTGCCCCCTGTTTGCCCCCTGCCAGGTCCCTACAGGTATCGGCCGCAAACCCGCATGAATGCTGGGTTTCAACGATTTCCCCCCTGCATCCCTACGATTTCCGCCGTTAGCAAGGGTTGGAAGCCCGTGCAAACGTCTGCACGCGGTGCTTTTCGTCATGGTCACGCGGCCCGCTGGGGTAGTTCGATCACGTCGGCACCCTTGCGCAGCTTGTCCAGGTGGATCGCCCAGGCGGTCATCATGGCCCGGCGCTCTTTCAGGTAGGTTGCGTGGTTGTAAGCGGCCACCGTTGCGTTTCGCTCCTGGTGCGCAAGCTGTAGCTCTATGACGTGGTGCGGGTAGCCCTGTTCGTGCAGGATGGTCGAAGCCACCCCCCGGAAGCCGTGTCCGGTCATTCGGCCCGCGTAGCCCATGCGTTTCAACGCGGCCAATATGGTGTTGTTGCTCATGGGCTTTTCGTGGTCGCGCTCTCCAGGGAACAGCAGCGCACGGCCCCCGGGCACTGTTTCCAGCGCCTGCAACACTTCCACCGCTTGCGGGGCCAAAGGCACGATGTGCGGGGTTTTCATCTTCATGCGGGCGGCCGGGATGCGCCACTCAGCCGCCCCCAGGTCGAATTCCGCCCACCGCGCCCCGATCAGTTCGCCCGTGCGTACAAAGGTAAGGGCCATCAGCTTCATGGCCAGGCGGGTGTAGGCGCTGCCCTGGTACGCCTCGATCTTGCGCAGCAGCTCGGGCATTTCCTTTGCGTCCAGTCGGGCGTAGTTCTCTTTGGTGCGGGGCTTGAGGGCGTCGGAGGGCCGCACATCGGCGGCCGGGTTGCGCTCGATCAGGCCATGCGCCACTGCAAACCGCAGGATCTGTCCGCACGTCTGCAATGACCGCTTGGCAATGTCCACTGCGCCTCTGGCCTCGATTGCCTTTGCCATCGCCAGCAACTGGGGGGCCGTGACACTGGCGGCCGGGCGTGCCCCCAGCGCCGGGAACACGTCCGCCTCAAGGCGTCGAATCACGTAGTCAGCATGGCGCGGGCTCTTGGGACCTTTCCAGTGTTCCCACCACTGGCGGGCCACTTTCTCAAAGGTGTTCGCGTCGCTCATGGCCCGGATCAGCTTCGCGTCACGCTTGATCTGTGCGGGGTCGTTGCCAGCGGCCAGCGTCTCGCGTGCCAGGTCACGGGCCTTGCGGGCCTGTGCCAGGGAAACAGCCGGGTACACCCCCAGCGCCAGGCGCTTTTCCTTGCCGCCGTGGCGGTACTTCATCCGCCAGTACTTGCCCCCGGCCGCCGTGACCTCAAGGTACATCCCCTTTTCATCAGACAAGCGGGCAACGGGCCGCCCTGGTGGGCACGCGGCCCGGTCGCATTCGATCTTGGTCAGTGGCATTTGGGGGCACTTTTCTTGGGGGCACCGGAAAATCCCGATTGATGCCCCCGAATATGCCCCCGGAATGAAGTGGCTGTCAAAACACTTTGCTGGACGCTAACAAACGAAAAAGCCCCGTAACTCTATGAATTACGGGGCTTTTTTCTTGTTTTTTGGACTTCTTTGGAAGTCCTAAAACTTATCTTTGGCGGAAACGGAGGGATTCGAACCCTCGATGAGGCTCTACACCCCATACTCCCTTAGCAGGGGAGCACCTTCGGCCACTCGGTCACGTTTCCAGCGTACGTATTATGCCTCAAGCAGGCCGCCGCTTCAGGCGGCTGGCTGGTCCAGTTCGAACACGCGGTGCAGCGCTCGCACGGCCAGTTCCATGTACTTTTCGTCGATCACGACCGAGGTCTTGATCTCCGAGGTGGAGATCATCTGGATATTGATGCCTTCTTCCGACAGGCAACGGAACATCTTGCTGGCAATGCCCACGTGGCTGCGCATGCCGATGCCGACGATGGAGACCTTGCAGATCTTGGCGTCGCCCGCCACTTCCTGCGCGCCCAGCGCCGGCACCACCTTGTCTTTCAGGAGGTCGATCGTCCGTGCGTAGTCGTTGCGGTGCACGGTGAAGCTGAAGTCGGTCTTTCCATCCTTGCTGACGTTCTGGATGATCACGTCGACTTCGATGTTTGCATCGGCCACCGCACCCAGGATCTGGTAGGCGATGCCGGGCTTGTCGGGCACGCCAAGTACGGAAATTTTGGCTTCGTCGCGATTGAACGCAATACCGGATACGACGGCTTGTTCCATTTTTTCGTCTTCCTCAAAGGTGATCAGGGTGCCGGACTTGGCTTCCTCGTCAATGTTGATATCCCAGGGCGTGAAACTGGACAGCACGCGCATGGGAACCTTGTACTTGCCGGCGAATTCGACCGAGCGGATCTGCAGAACCTTGGAGCCCAGGCTCGCCATCTCCAGCATTTCCTCGAAACTCACCGTCTGTAGACGCCGGGCCTCGGGTACCACGCGCGGATCGGTGGTGTAGACGCCATCCACATCGGTGTAGATCAGGCATTCGTCGGCTTTCATCGCGGCCGCCACGGCCACGGCCGAGGTGTCGGAGCCGCCTCGGCCCAGCGTGGTGATGTGCCCCGCGTCGTCGACACCCTGGAAGCCGGTGAC
The DNA here is from genome assembly GCF_022705245.1 of Candidatus Skiveiella danica. Classification (NCBI taxonomy): domain Bacteria; kingdom Pseudomonadati; phylum Pseudomonadota; class Betaproteobacteria; order Burkholderiales; family Comamonadaceae; genus Candidatus Skiveiella; species Candidatus Skiveiella danica. Next base: position 126,218 of record NZ_JAKJEW010000005.1, read on the forward strand.
GATGACCACCTTGCCAGCGGTCAGGTCGGCGCGCACCTTCTGGTCATCGATGCTCTCGATGCGCGCCTTGGTATAGGCACTGTTGGTGCGGATCGGAACCTGCCAGCCGGCGTAACTGACCGACTCCATCCCTTCGGCCTGTAGCGCGATGGCCAGCAACGCCGACGAGGCCTGCTCACCGGTCGCGGCCAGCATGTCGAGTTCGCGGTTGTACGCCGTGTCCGCCTTGGAGGGCGCCAACTCCTTGGCGAGGCCGAGCAGCCGGTTGGTTTCGCCACTCATGGCGCTGGGAACAACCACCATCTGGTGGCCGGCTCGGGCCCATTTGGCGACCCGCCGGGCGACGTTGCGGATGCGCTCGGTCGAGCCCATCGACGTGCCGCCGTATTTATGAACGATCAATGCCATGTGGTGTGATGCGGAAAAACGGGAATAGCGCGGCCCCGGATCGGCTCGAAAGCACCCCAGACGCGCCGAAAAGCCCCACCGGCAGGGTCCGGCAAAGCCTCGGGATTGTACCAACCGGACCGACGGCATCCGGACACCGCACTCAGGCGGCATGCCACTCGAGGGTATCGCCCTGCCGGCGCACGAATCCCCGGCCGATCTTCAGGTGCAGATGATGGCCCCGTGTGGTGCAGTCGGCCAGTTGGTCCAGCAGTTCATCCAGTTGCGCTTTGCTCGCGCTGGTGCCGTGGACCTGGCGCAGCCAATGGCGCAGCGCGTTGGCCTGGCGCGGTCGGGACAAGGCTTGAAGCCCGTCGATCCGGGGTGGCAGGCCCAGGGCCACCAGGTCCTGCGCGCCAAGGTCGCAGAGGATCGCCTGGGCCTGTGCGGCATGGGCCGCACTGCGGGCAAAGGTCTCGCGAAAGTGCGGGAACGCCGCTTCGATGGCCGGCAGCAGGCGTGCCCGGATGCGGTTGCGGGTGAACCGTACATCGGCATTGCTGGGGTCTTCCACCCATGCCTCGCCGCGCGCGATCAGCCAGTCACGGATAGCCGGGCCGGGCACCGCCAGCAGCGGGCGGTGGAAGGTCAGGCCGCCCCGTTGCCAGCAAGCCGGCATGGCCGACAGGCCGGGCAGGCCCGCGCCGCGCGACAGGGCCAGCAGGATGGTCTCGACCTGATCGTCCGCATGCTGGGCAATCGCAATGTTTTCGATAGCAACATCGGTCCATTCCACGCTGGGAATTGCCTCAAAAGCTTCGTATCTTGCCTGGCGGGCGGCATCTTCGGGGCTTGCGCCGCGCCCGTGCCGCGCGTCCACCCGGCGCACGGCCAATGGCACACCCAGGCGTGCGCACAACGTCTCGCAGTGCAACTGGAAGCCATCAGCCGCCGCCTGAAGGCCATGGTGAACGTGCATGGCGCGCACCTGCCCGGGCCATTTTTCGGCGCAGGCCAGCAACAGCGCGGTGGAATCTGCGCCGCCGCTGAGCGCAACCGCCAGGGGCAAGCCGGGATGGAATGCAGCCAGTGCCTCAGGCAGGGTCTGGCTCATGGCGGGAGTTCGGGCGCGGGCGGTTCACGCGCCCGTGGTGGCCTTACTTGCTGTCGGCCTTGGTGTCGGTGAAACGGCCATAGCCTTTGATCCGCTCATAGCGGCGCTCCAGCAGGTCCTTGACCTTGAGATCGCCGACCTGGCGGAAGGCATCGTTGAGAGCCCGCTTGAGAAAGGCGGCCATCTGGCGGGGATCACGGTGGGCGCCGCCCACGGGTTCGTTCACGATCTTGTCCACCACGCCGAGGGCCTTGAGTCGATGCGCAGTGATGCCCAAGGCTTCGGCCGCCTCCTGGGCCTTGTCGGAGGTCTTCCAGAGAATCGAGGCGCAGCCTTCCGGGCTGATGACCGAGTAGATCGAATACTGGAGCATCAGCACCTGGTCGCCCACAGAGATCGCCAGTGCGCCGCCGGAGCCGCCCTCACCGATGATGGTCGTGATGATCGGCACTTCCAGTTGCGCCATCTCGAAGATGTTGCGCCCTATCGCTTCCGACTGGCCGCGCTCCTCGGCGTCGATGCCCGGATAGGCGCCCGGCGTGTCCACGAAGGTAAAAACCGGCAGCTTGAATTTCTCGGCGGTCTTCATGAGCCGCAAGGCCTTGCGATAGCCCTCGGGCTTGCTCATGCCGAAGTTGCGCAGGCCGCGTTCACGGGTGTCGCGGCCCTTCTGCTGCCCCAACACCATGCAGGCCGTGCCATTGAAACGCGCCAGGCCGCCGACGATGCTCAGGTCGTCGGCAAAATGCCGATCGCCGTGGAGTTCGACGAAATCGGTGAATATTTCGTTGACATAGTCCAGCGTGTAGGGACGCTCGGCATGGCGGGCAATCTTGGTGATCTGCCACGGCGTGAGGTCCGAATAGATGTCCTTGGTGAGCTGCTGGCTCTTCTTGCTGAGCTGATCGATCTCTTCTGAAATATCAACGGCAGACTCGGTCTGCACATAGCGCAGCTCTTCAATCTTGCCTTCGAGATCGGCAATCGGTTGCTCAAAATCCAGAAATGTTCTCTTGGCCAACGACTGTTCTCCTGGTTCACCGCGAGGGGGCTTGTCCGATGTCCGAGGGCTCAGTAAGCGACGGGCTCGGGGTCGAGGGAGCGCCAAATATACCAAGTCGCCACGCTGCGGTAAGGCGCCCATGCAGCGGCCACCTCGCGCGCATCGCTGCGGCTGACGGCCTCGCCGGAAAAATAGTTCCGGCTGATGCCGTTGATCAGGCCCACATCGTCCAGTGGCAGCACATTGGGCCGCAGCAAGTGGAAGATCAGGAACATCTCGGCGGTCCAGCGGCCAATGCCACGAATCGCCACCAGTTCGCCAATGATGGCCTCGTCGTCCATGCCCTCCCAGGATCCGACATGCACAGCGCCGGAGTCGAAATGCAAGGCCAAATCAACCAGGTACTCGACCTTGCGCGCGCTCAACCCCGCCGCCCGCATGTCGTCCACCTTGAGCTTGAGCACGTTGGGCGGCGTCATGGCCCGTGGCAGGCCCGCAAACCGGTCCCACACCGTCTGTGCCGCCTTGACCGAGATCTGCTGGCCCACGATGCTTCGGGCCAAAGTCGTGAAGGCGTCGCCGCGCGACTGCAAACAGGCGTCACCAAACTGCGGGATCAGCCGCTTCATGACCCGGTCCTTGCGGATCAGGTGCTTGCAGGCCTCGTCCCAATAGGCCGGTGTGGCGATCTCGGGAGCTTTAATTTTTGTAGCAGACATGAACCGTTCGACGCTGGGAAAGGCAAAAAATCATGCAGAAAGCCCTCACTGGGCCGCTTCCCAGGTCGTGCCAGCGGCGGAATCCTTGAGCACAATACCCTGGGCCAGCAAGTCGTCGCGAATGCGGTCGGCCTCGGCGAAGTTACGGGCTTTCTTGGCTGCCGCCCGGGCAACGATCTGCTGCTGGATGCTGGCTTCGTCGAGCCCGGCGCCCGCTTGCAAGAAGGCTTTCGGGTCACACTGCAGCAAGCCCAATACACCGCCGAGCGTCTTGAGCAGCCCGGCCACCTGGGGCGACTTGCCACGGTTGATCTCGGCCGCCAATTCAAACAACACCGCTACGGCCTCCGGCGTTGCGAAGTCGTTGTCCATCGCCGCCTTGAAGCGGGCTGCATGGGGCTGCGTCCATTCAATGTCCACGGCAGCCGGCGTCACGGCGTCAAGCGCGGTATACAAGCGGCGTAGCGCATTGCGCGCGTCGTCCAGGTGCACATCGCTGTAGTTCAGCGGGCTGCGGTAGTGCGCGCGCACGATGAAGAACCGAATGGTTTCGGCGTCGAACTTCTCCAGCACCTCACGGATGGTGAAAAAGTTGCCGAGACTCTTCGACATCTTCTCGTTGTCGATGTTCACGAAGCCGTTGTGCATCCAGAACCGCGCGAGGGGCTTGCCGTGCGCGCCTTCACTCTGCGCGATCTCGTTCTCATGGTGCGGGAACTGCAGGTCCGCTCCGCCGCCGTGGATGTCGAAGGTCTCGCCCAACGTCGCGCAGGCCATGGCCGAGCATTCGATATGCCAGCCCGGACGACCCTTCCCCCAGGCGCTGTCCCATTTGGCGTCCTCGGGCTCAGTTGCCTTGGCCGCCTTCCAGAGCACGAAATCCAGCGGGTCTTCCTTGCCGTCGAGCACCGCCACGCGCTCGCCCGCATGCAGTTCGTCCAGCGATTTCCCCGACAGCTTGCCGTAGCCCGGGAACTTGCGCACCGCATAGTTCACGTCGCCCGCCTCGGTGCGGTAGGCCAGCCCCTTGTCCTGCAGCAGCTTCACGATCGCCAGCATCTGCGGCACGTAATCGGTGGCACAGGGGTCATGGGTCGGACGTTCGATGCCCAGCGCGTCGAAGTCCCGGTACATCTCGGCAATCATGCGCGTGGTCAGCGCCTTGATGGGTTCGTCGTTTTCCACCGCGCGGCGAATGATCTTGTCTTCGATGTCGGTGATGTTGCGCACGAAGGTCACCCGCAGGCCCGAGGCCTTGAGCCAGCGCTGCACCACGTCAAACACCACATTGGCACGCGCATGGCCGATGTGGCACAGGTCATAGACGGTGATGCCGCAGACATACATGCGCACATGACCGGGCTCGATCGGGTGAAACGCCTCCTGGGAACGCGACAAGGTGTTGTAGATGCGAAGGCTCATGGGATCAATGCGGGCAGCGGAGCAGAAATGGCATGGAAAGCGTGCTTTTTCCAGCGGAGTCGGTGTGGCGAAGTGGCTTTCGTGGCGGGGTCGTAACTTGACCCCCTCAGCTACAATCGAGGCCAGTATAAAGCCCGCGCTTGGGCTCGCTATTGCGCATTTTAGAAAAGACGCCATGAAGAACGCCCCGTCTGCCATCACGCACTGCGTGCGTCAGGTCTTCCGCCTGGTTGCCTTGGCAACCGCATTGGCAGCGCCACTGACTTACGCAGACGAATACAGCGATGTAAATCAACTCGTGCGCTCCGGCAAGCTGGCCGAAGCGCTGACCAAGGCCGACCAGTACCTGGTGTCCAAACCGCGTGACCCGCAGATGCGCTTCCTCAAGGGCGTGATCCAGACCGAGTCCGGCAAGCCGACGGATGCGATCGGCACGTTTGTCAAGCTGACCGAGGATTACCCGGAATTGCCCGAGCCGTACAACAACCTGGCCGTGCTGTACGCGAGCCAGGGACAGTACGACAAGGCCCGTGCCGCTCTGGAAATGGCCATCCGCACCAACCCCAGCTATGCCACGGCCCATGAGAACCTCGGCGATGTCTACGCCAAGCTCGCCAGCCAGGCCTACAGCAAGGCTTTGCAACTGGACAGCAGCAACACCGGCGTCCAGCCCAAGCTGGCCCTGATCGGCGGCGTTTTTGCGTTGGGTGCAAAAGGTGTGCGTCCGACTGCTCCGGCGGTAACGCCTGCCACGCAGACACCAACCACCGCCCCAGCCGGCACGCCGTCCGCGAGCACACTGGGGCCGGCCACCGTGTCGCTGCCTCCGGCGATACCTGCCGCCACGCCGGTCAAACCTGCAGCGAAAGCTGCCAGCACTACCCCGGCAACGGCACCCACCCCGGCAGCGCCCTCAAACGCTGAGAATGGCGTCGAAACCGCGGTGATCGCATGGGCGGCAGCCTGGTCTGCCTAGGACATGGCCCGTTTTCTCTCCGCGTACGGCACCGACCTCGACCCACCGGGCAAGCAGACGCGAAAGATGTGGGAAGAAGACCATCGCAGACACGTCTTTGGCAAGTCGTGTATTTCGGTCAAGCTGTCCACCTTGAACCTTGATTTGTATGGCAATAAGGCCATCGCCAAGTTCCGCCCGAGCTACTACGCCGACTCGCTCAACTTATCGAGCCGCAAGACCTTGGACTTGGTGAAATCCGGTGATCGGTGGGTCATCGTGAAGGAATCTTCGGGCGCCGGATGAAATGGATCTACACGGCTCCCGCGCGGCGTGCCGCTTCTGTTCCAGACGCGCTGTGATGCGGGTCTTCGCTCGGTATCCAAGGCTGGTACTGGCCAGACAGTACCAGCAGTCGTACGGTGCGGCGACCGAGTCGCCATCGTGGACTGCTATAAAGACAGCAGCCCCGATGCTGGCCGACCTGCGCGAAGAGTCCCGCATCCGGCTGAAAGCACTGCGCGAGCGCCCGCGGCCCGGGAGCATTCAGTCGCAATTCCTGGCCTTGTCGCCCCGCACCCGCCATGCCATCGCGGTGGACACCTCCAAGTCGCGGCTCTACCTTTTCGAGAACTCCGCCGAAGGTCTGAAGCTGATTGCCGATTACTACACCTCAATCGGGAAATCAGGTATTGAGAAGAACCTGGAGGGGGACCAGCGCACCCCGCTGGACGTCAGCCGGGGGAAAACCGGTGGAGGCATCTGGCTGCACGGCACGCCGCCAGGCCAGTTCTCGCGCGCGCCCAAAGCGTCCGACGGCTGAGTGGTGTTGGCCAACCCCGATCTGGAGCGCATCATCCGCACCGTGGAGGTTCGCACCACCCCGGTTGTGATTGCACAGCAACTGCATTGGGCCCCGCCCCACAGCGTGCGCGCCGACAGCAAGACCTTCGAAGACGCCCTGCAGGCCTGGCGCGGCGCCAAGGCCAGTGGTGACCTGAACCGCGTGCTGGGCTACTATGCACCGGATTTCCGCAGCTTTGCCAAGACGCTGCAGGAGTGGACGCCCACGCTTCGCAGTGAAATGGCCAGCGCAAAGGGACGTGGCATCGAACTCAAGGATCTGTCTTACCTGCGTTGGACCGACAGTTCCGACATCATGGTCGCCACCTTCGGCGAGGTGGTCGCCGGCACGCGGACCGGAGTGGTGAAGCGGCAATACTGGGTGCGCAGGGGCACCCAGTGGAAGATATTCTTTGAAGGAGTGCTTGGATGACGATTCACAGGATTGCGGCTACCCGCCGCGCGCTGCTGGCGAGTGCAATTCTTTTGATTCTTTCCGGCCCGGCCATCGGTGCCGACGCGCCGCGCGTCAAGTTCACCACCACGGCAGGGGACTTCGTGATCGAGGTGTATCCGGACAAGGCCCCCAAGACCGTTGAGAACTTTCTGCAATACGTCAAGGACAAGCACTACGACGGCACCATTTTCCACCGCGTGATCGACAATTTCATGGTTCAGGGCGGCGGCTTTGATGCCAAGTACGTGCAAAAGCCAACCCGTGCTGCGGTGACGCACGAAGGCCGCGACGCACTCGCCAAGGGTGGGGCTAAGAACGTGGTCGGCACCGTGGCCATGGCGCGCACCAACGACCCCCACTCGGCAACCGCCCAGTTCTTCATCAACGTGAAGGACAATGCCTTCCTCGACCCCACGCCGATCCCGCCGGGTGACCCCGTGCCCCGCTTCGAATACCAGGGCCGCGTCTATGAAAATACGCCGCGCGCCCAACTGATGAATGCACCCCAGCTGTACGGCTACACCGTCTTCGGCAAGGTTGTCAGCGGCATGGACGTCGTCAACAGCATCAAGGCCACACCCACTGGTGCGGGTGGCCCCTTCCCTTCGGACGTCCCCAAGACGCCGATCATCATCAACTCAGCCACCCTGGTGAAATAAATGAACAAACCCCAAGTCGAACTCCACATCGCCAACTACGGCGTCATCACGCTTGAACTGGACGCGGACAAGGCACCCAAGTCGGTGGCCAACTTCCTGAGCTATGTCAACAAGGGCCACTATGACAACACCGTCTTTCATCGGGTGATTCCGGGCTTCATGATCCAGGGCGGCGGCATGGAGCCGGGCATGAAGCAAAAGGCCACCGATCCACAGATCGAAAACGAGGCCAACAACGGTCTCAAGAATGACATGTACACCGTGGCGATGGCCCGAACCAATGCGCCCCACTCCGCCACCTCGCAGTTCTTTATCAATGTGGCGAAAAACGACTTCCTCAACCACACCGCACCCAGCGCCCAGGGTTGGGGTTATGCCGTCTTCGGCAAGGTGATTGCAGGCACCGATGTGGTTGACAAGATCAAGGCGGTCAAGACCGGAAACAAGATGGGACATGCCGATGTGCCGGTGACGGATGTGGTCATCGAGAAGGCTGTCGCCCTCTGACCCGGAATCCACCGTGACCGCGCCTGCGCCGGTGTTGCCTGAGCTCCACGCACCGGCGACCTGGCATCGGATCGATTTCATTTCCGACCTGCACCTGCAAGCCGGCGATCCGGCCACGGTCGACACCTGGAAGCACTATCTGACCAGCACGCCGGCACAGGCCATCATCATCCTCGGTGACCTGTTCGAAGTCTGGGTCGGCGACGACGCCGCGGCCGCGCCTGGCTTCGAGCAGGACTGCGCCGGGATTCTGGCAAAGGCAGCCGAGCGATGTGAGATCCACTTCATGCAGGGCAACCGGGACTTCCTGCTGGGCCCGGACTTCCTTGAGGCCAGCCGCATGCGGGGTCTTGCCGACCCCACCGTTCTGGCCTTTGCCGGGAGTCGGTGGCTGCTGTCCCATGGCGATGCGCTGTGTCTGGACGATGTTTCTTACCAGCAGTTTCGCCAAGTCGTGCGCGACCCCGTATGGCAATCGGCGATGCTGGCACGACCGCTGGCCGAACGAAGAGCCATCGCGCGTCAGATTCGTGAGCATGGCAACCGCGCGTCGACCGGCAATCCCGGGGACTACGCCGACGTCGACGCCACGGCCGCCCGAGGCTGGTTGCAGGCCGCCGGCGCAACCACCCTGATCCACGGCCACACCCATCGCCCGGGCGCCCACGACCTGCCCGAGCCAGAAGGTGCCCGCGCCAGCACCGGACCCACACTGCGCCGTGTGGTACTTAGCGACTGGGACATGCGCGCCAAGCCGCCCCGCGCCGAGGTTCTGCGCCTGTCCAGCGCCGGACTGGAACGCATCGCAATCGGCTGATGTTGAGCTGGCTTCGTCAAAAGTTCAGCCCGACCGCAACGCGGACGGATGGGTTGCGGTTGGCAGACGAGCTTTGGCTTGGGACCTTGGCGGCCTATCCTTTTCTGGAGACCCTCGATCCCGCGGCCCGCGGCCGCCTGCGCGAGCTGTCAATGGCTTTTCTCCGGGAAAAGGAGTTCCACGGTGCCGCCGGTCTGGCCGTCACCGATTCCATGGCGTTGGCGGTTGCCGCGCAGGCGTGCCTGCCGCTGGTCTGGCTGACACCCGCCGCGTCCCCGATGGCCGCCCTGCAGTGGTATGACGACTTCGTCGGCATCGTGCTACACCGCGGCGAGGTGCTTGCGCGCCGCGAAGTGACCGATGAATCCGGCGTGGTGCACCACTACCGCGAGGCGTTGACCGGCGAGGCGATGGACGGCGGACCGGTGATGCTGAGCTGGTCGGACGTGGCCAATGCCGGCGCAACCGCCGAAGAAGGCTATAACGTCGTCATCCACGAGTTTGCCCACAAGATCGACATGCGCGACGGGGAAGCCGACGGTTGCCCGCCTTTGCCGTCCGGCTTCCTCGGCAGCACCAGCGCGTCGCAGGCACGCACATTGTGGCTTTCGCGCTTGCAGGCCGAATACGACCGATTCAGCGATCGCGTCGCGGCTGCACAGCGTTTCGCTGGTCTCGTGGAGATGCCCTGGATGGACCCGTACGCCGCGCAGGCCCCAAGCGAGTTTTTCGCGGTGGCCGTTGAGGCCTACTTCGTCAATCCCCGGCGACTCGCCGACGAGTCGCCGGGGCTTCACAACCTGCTCGCCAGCTTCTTCCGCCCGGCCGAAGGCCCAATCTAGAGGCCGGCGGGTACGGCGAAGCGCGTACCGGCGGCCTTGACGCCCCAGAGGAGTTCAACCAGCGCCGGATTGTTGAGCAGGGGTTCACCCGCCACGATCAGCCAGTAGCCCGCGCCATCAACCCAGAGCGGTACGAACGAAAAGGTCGGTAGCAGGAAGTCGGCGTCGACGTGAAAAGACACCAGTCCTTTGGCACCGCTCCAGCCACGGCGCGCCTGCCGAGCGGCAAAGTCCGAATAGTCGGCCGCAGCGGCGCTCAGCGCATCGGCCTCGTCCTGATCGATCCCGGAACGACCGAGGCAGAAGCCGCCTTCAGAAGCCAGCACGGCCCGACGCTCACCGGACAAAGAAGCAATCACGTGCTGCAGGAAGTCGTCCAGCTTCGCATCCGGTCCTTGCAGCGGCCGGTGCAATACCTGCACCCAACCCTCCTGAATGGCCTGCGCAACGAGGGCAGGCGCCTGGGGAGCGCGCTCGCTCCATGCCGCGGCATCGAGCGCCCGATCGCCGGTCAGCAGAGCCTGCAAGGCCAGTTCCGATTCGCCGGGCTCAGCACGGGCAAAAGCATGCAGGGCGCCCGCAGGGGTCAACATGAACCATTCGGATGCTGGGGTCGTCATCGAAGTACCTGTCAAGAATGAGGTTGTAGGAATGCCAAGCCGACGGGTAGCAAGCGACGAACATCCGCCGAAGCCACATTGCCAGCAATCGAAGTCGAAATTGCCATGGTCGAAGCAACCTCAGTGCAGTCGGGAGCCGGCCGCGCCGCCGCTCTTCTTGTCCAACGATGCCGTCGCCAGCTCCCAAAGGAAGGTGTCGAGTTCGCGCAGGGGCATGCCCAAGCGGTGCGCGCGCTCTTCGGCCTGGGAGCCTTCGATTTCCCGAACCGTCACCGCGGCGGCAAGCGCGTCACTTTGGCAGACCCGTTCAATCACCATCATGGGGGTGTTGCTCGCCACCCATCCATCGACCGGATGGAAGATGACGGAGTTGTGGACCGTGAAGCGCGCCTCGAATGGCTGCCTCTGCATCAGCATCGCCGCCAGCTTGCGAAGGAACAGATGACGCCCGGAATCCGGGAGGCCGGCGAGCCGGGTTTGCAGGTCCTGCGCCGACAGACCCGGAACCTCGTCGCTCGCATCGTGGCTGACCACCTGGGGCAGACTCGCTGGCGAACGGAAACTCACGGTCGGCAGCACAGGCCTTTCCTGAGGCGATCGCGCGACGGGTGGCGCTGTTGGCGTGACCGGACCAGGTCCCTCCGACAGGGTTGCCGCGCCGGGCACAGCCCCGGGACTTCTCGGCGCGGGCTTCGCTCTCGCGGCAGCAGGCGGTGGCGCAGCGGCCTGCTGGCACGCAGCCGCCGCCTTTTCGAGGGCCATGCGCATGTCCTCGGTGCCATACGGTTTCCGCAGCCAAACGAGCGCATGCTGCTTCACCGTCACCGGATTCATGGTGGCCCAGGTCTGGTCGTTCGATGGCACCAGGAGCACCGCCGAATTGCCCTGAAGCACTCTCAGCAACTCAGCCTCAGCGGCCTGCGACCACTGGGCCAGTCCCAGCGCAACCAGGTCGGCCACCAGCAGATCGGCCTTGGGCAATACGGTGCCGCGCCCGGCCGGCGTGCTGGCCCAGGACCAGCCCTTCATCGAACGGCTCAGAAAGAAACCGAAAGCGGCCTCGTCACGCGGCGACAGCCCGGCGACCAGCACATTCATGGCGTGGTCCCGGCCTGCTCAAGCTGTTGGCTGACGGCTTCCCAGTCGGCTGGCAACGACCCGCCAAAGCGCAGCAGGGCGCGACGCGCGAGCATGAAGGCCAGATTGTCGTGGCAAGTCACACAATGGTGAAGGAACTCCTGCTGCGCCTGCGCATCGCCCTGCGCGACCGCCTGCATGACCTGTTCGGCCAGCGCCCGCGAATCGTCGGTGCTGCAACGGCGGGCACGGGTCGAAATGTCGGCCGATGGGCGCGCCAGCACACTCCAGCGGGTGGCCAGCGGTGTGATGCGTGACAGGCGCGACAGGCCGGCCTGTGCCTCGAACCAACGTGCCGCGTGGACCGCAAGCCGGTCACGCGCCATCTGCAGCGCCGTTCGCTTGAGCGATTCCTCACGCTCGCCAAACGTGACGAACAGATCCGCCAGCGCGCCCTGGACCGGTTCCGCCCCAGGCAACTCCAGCGCGGCATGAAGGCGCGCGAAATGCGCGCTCACATCGGACGGATCCCGCAGCAAGCGACGCGCATGCTGGCGAACCGCAATGCGAACCTGCCGGACCGGAGCCTGTGATTCGCTCATTTCTGGCTCTCTCAGTCGAGCAGGGTATCCATGAGGTCGATCATGAACTCGGCCTCTTCCTGGTTCATCGCCTCGAAACCGTTGGGCAGGCCCAGTGCGTCGAGCACTTCGTTGTCACCCGGCGCCTGGCCCAGGCCCAGCAGAGCCTTTTCGATGGCGGGCAGGTTCTCGCCCACTCGGGGGTGGGCCAGCACCACATGCGAGATGTCGCTGATGGCGCTCTCTACCAGCACCCGCAATTGACTGCGCGACATGCGGGTCAGTGAGGCGTAGGCGTCGGCAAGAAAAAAAGCGGCCTGTACCTCACCCTTGATGGCCAGTCGCGCCGCCGCCTGGTAGCTGTCCACAGGAACCCACTGGATGGTGGCTTCGGTCAGATCGGCCGGCTCCAGCAGCCGCAGCCCGATCAGTTTGACGTCCCGATTCTCGGTCAGCGCAATGCGGCAACCGGGCTTCAGGTCCTCAACATGGGTCAGACCGGATTCAGCGCCCGTGGCGATGACCATCTCGTCGTACCGCTTGGCGGGCCGCGCGAAGGGGATATAGCCCTGCGTGCGGATCATGTCGGTCGCGTCGAAGGGGTTGGCGTAGACGAGGTCGGCCTTTCCGGCAGAAAGCAGCTCGGCCTGCTCGTGCGCGCTGACGGGCGTCAGCAGATGCAGTCCGATGCCGGAACGCCGTTGCAGCGTGGTGTTGAGCATGTGCCAGCCGGCGAAGCGTTCGGGCGCAAAGTCAGGGGCGATCAGGAAATTTAGGGTCATGATGCGGCCTTTTCTTCAGCCAGCCACTGCGCGTACACCGGCACCAGTTCATTGATGCGCGTGCGAGAGGGCTTGCGGCGCACCGAGGTGTAGCCCACGATCACACCGTTGCGGATATTGGGCACCGCCGTGGCATAGACCCAGTAGAAAGCGCCATCCTTGCGCAGGTTCTTGACATAGCCGTGCCACTTCTTGCCAGCGGCGATGTCGTCCCAAAGACCCTTGAATGCGATCTTCGGCATGTCAGGGTGTCGCAGGATGTGGTGCGGCGCGCCGATCAACTCTTCGCGGGCCCATCCGCTCATCTCGACGAAGGCGTCATTGGCGTGCGTGATGATGCCGTTGAGATCGGTGCGGGAAACGATCAGGCGCCCCTCCGGGAAGGGCTTCTCCACGTCGGTTGCGTAGACGGTGCGCGAACTGCCGTCGGTATAGGTCAGGCGCGACTCGCTGGAAGGTTCCGCGGGCCGGGCCATATCGGGAAGTCCCATCATGGCCTCCATCAGATCAGCTTGGACAGCGTCTCCGCGGCCCGCTTGATGTCCAGAAAGATCAGGCCAAGCTTCGCGTTCGGCTTGGCCAGCACCGTGAGCACCGCTTCCGGGCCGGCTGAACTCATGATCACGTACCCACGTTCACCCTGCACCAGCACCCGCTGCAGGTTGCCACGCGCCAGCTCGCGCGCGGTGCGGTCACCAAGAGAGAGCAGGGCTGCGGACATCGCACCGATTCGGTCCTCGTCCATGCCGTTGGGCAGGGCCGAGGCAATCATCAGACCATCGGTTGAAATGAGCGCGGAGGCCTCGATATCGGCGGTCGAGCCGTTGAGGTCCTCCAGCGATTGCTGAAACATGTCTGTGCGCATTGCCCGCTCCTGTGCCGTGAAAAGTATCACGATTGAATATCGTAACCTTTCCACCAGTATTGACCAACATCAAGCTTGGTGCACCCGCCCATCCTGCTTCCAGGACACCGTCACGCGCAGTCCACCCAGTGCCGCACTGCGATCCACAACAAGGTCAAGTTCAAACAAGCGGGCCAGCCGGCGAACGATGGACCATCCCAACCCACTTCCAGTCTGTGGCGATCCGACCACACGGAAGAAGCGCTCACCCAGCCGCGCCATGGCATCGGGCGTGAGCCCCGGGCCGCCATCCTCTACCACCAGCCGCCCCGCGCCCCCTTCAGGCGAGCAGCCGACCGAAATCCGCACCAGGGCACCATCGGGGCTGTAGCGCACGGCGTTGTCGATCAGATTGCGCATCAGAACCTGTGCCAGCGCCGCCGGCAATGGAGAAGGCACGGCGGCGGCGGCATCCAGGACCAGTCGCTGGCCACGCGCCGTCACCTGTCGTTCGAACTCGGCCACCAGGGCGCGCGCGGTGGCAGCCATGTCCGCCGATGAAGGCCCCGGTCGCACCGGGCCCTCGCCATAAGACGCTTCACTCTCCAGGCGGGCCAGTTGCAACAGCTGCTCGACCAGCCGCGCCGCACGGTCACACCCCTGCAATGTGGCCGCCAGCGCCTGTTCACGCCCTGCGTCCGATGGGGCTTCTTGAGCCACCTGCACCTGCATCCGGATGGCGGCGATCGGGGTGCGCAGTTCGTGCGCCGCATCGGCCGTGAATCGCCGCTCCGACTCCAGCAAGTCGGTCATGCGCTCGAACAGGCCATTGAGGGCTGTCACCAATGGCGCCACCTCCCGCGGCACGGCATGGACTGACAGGGGTTGCAGCGCCTGCGGCCGGCGCGCCGCCACCGCCTGCCCGAGTGCGCGCAACGGCCGCACAGCCCCGCGCACAGCCCACCAGATGCCGAGAGCCAGCAGCGGCAGCGCGAGCAACATGGGCAGGCCGATGCTGCGCAGGCTGGCCATGAGGATGTGATGGCGCGCCGATTCCAGTTCGCCGACGTGAATCACCACGTCCGGTTCGCGGCCGGGCGTCGTCAGCACCCGCCAGGCGTCCCCTTCGACCATCGAAGTGCGCAAGCCCGGCACATCGCCGCTGGCCAGTGACGCTTCGGGAGCGTTGGTCGAACGAACGACCAGTCTTCCCTCATGCCAGACCTGGATGGCCACGCGGGTCTGGTACTTGTGCAAGGTCGGCGGCGGCGGAAAGTTGTCGCCTTCCAGATCATCCAGACGCTGCGTCACCAGCAAAGCGGCGGCTTGCGCCAGATGGGCGTCCAGCAATTCGTCGAGCTCATGTCCGGTGTCATACCAGGTGGATGCGGCCACCGCCAGCCACACCACACTCATGACGCCGAGCACCGTGGCAAGCAGGCGCGCCTGCAGGGACAGGCGGGTTCCGGACGCAGGCGCGGTGGAACGGCTCATCCAACCGGGGAACCGTCACGGCGCAGCACATAGCCCACGCCGCGCACGGTTTCGATCAATTCTGCCCGCAGCTTGCGTCGCAGGTTGTAGATGTGGACTTCGACCGTGTTGCTGGCCACTTCGGTCCCCCATTTGTAAAGGTGCTGCTCGATCTGTTCGCGACTCAGGACGCGCCCGGCATTGAGCATGAACACCTGAAGCAAATCATATTCGCGCCCCGACAGTTCCACGGGCGCGCCGTCGAGCCACACCTGATGCGCGGCCGGATCCAGCGTCACGGGACCCGCCGTCAGCCGGCTCTGCGTCTGGCCATGGGCGCGACGCACCAGCGCACGCAGCCGCGCAGCGAGTTCGTGCAGGTCCACCGGCTTGACCAGGTAGTCGTCCGCGCCGGCGTCCAGGCCTTCGATGCGGGCGGAAACCGCATCACGCGCGGTCAGCACCAGCACCGGGGTGGCGATGCGCCGTGCGCGCGCCGCCTTCAGGCTGTCCATGCCATCCTGGCGTGGCAGGCCCAGGTCCAGCACCACCGCCTGGTGCTCGCCGGTAAGCAGTTCTCGCTCCGCGGCCACGCCGTCGCGGACCCAGTCCACGTGAAAGCCCTTTTGGGTCAGGCCAGCCTTGATGCCGGAGCCCAGCAATTCATCGTCTTCGGCCAGGAGAATGCGCATGGTGTTGGATCAGTCGTGGTGCCGTTCGCCGTGTTTGGGGGCGCGTCGCCCATCGTACGCGCCATCGCGGGCCGGGGCGTCACGCCCGCCGCTGGACAGGGTCGCGCCCTGGCCAGTCCCGCCAGTACCTACCGCAGGCGCCTGCTGCCACTGCCAGGCCCAGAATCCCAGCACGGCGGCCAGCAACAAGGCCGCCACGGGATAGTGATCGCTCTTCAGCAGATCGGGCCCGGAACCCTCGACCCGGCCCGTCAGCATGGGGGTGACCTGGTTCTTGCGGCGCAGAAGGCTCAGGGCCGCAATCAGGGCCACGTGGGCCAGAACCACGGCCAGCAGCGCGTTGCCGAAAAATTCATGCACGTCCTCCAACCATTCGCCCGCCCATTCGTTGTAGGTGCCGTAGCCGCTGAGTGTCAGCGGTGCGATCAGCGCCAGCAGCATCACGACGCTGAGCGACAGCAGCAGGTTCTGACCGAGCCGTACATTGATGGTGCCGGACCTCAGTCCCGCCAGCCATTGCGGCATCGCCTGCAGTTTGCGGCCCAGCGCCGACAGCCGCGCGTGACGCGGCCCGATCAGGCCCCAGACCACCCGGAACGACAGCAACCCCGCCAGCGTGTAGCCCAGGGTCACGTGCAGCAGGCGCCAGCGTTCGCCGTCGGCCGTGAGGTAGGCGCCCAGGAAGCTCAAGGCCATCAGCCAGTGCATCACCCGCGTGGGCGCATCCACCGTGCGACGGGTGGCCGGTCGGGCTGCAGGCGAAGAAAAAGTCGTGCTCGTCATGTTCATGGTGTCCTCACTTCGGAATGCGAACGGCGTGCTCGCTGAAATTGCCCTGATCGGCGCCGCCATGGCAGGCAGTGCAGTTGGCCGCACTCTTGATGCTGGCGCGGCGAAACACGTCCGGTGCCACCTCGCGGTGTTTGCGCAGGAACCAGTTGGACTGGGTCATGCGGTCCTGCGGTGGCTCCTCGCGCACCCGTTTGTAGGTGCCGGCGTTGGCCTGCAGCCAAGCGCCGATCTTCTGGGCGCTCGCCGCGTCCAGCGACGCATCGGTTCCGTAGTGCCGGCCCAACCCATTCATGATCCGTTGCCATGAAGGCGCGGGCAGCAAAGCGGGCGCAAAGGCCATGTGGCAGCTGCCACACTCCTGCGCGTAGGACGGCAGCGCCTGGCGAGGAACCGGCACGCCATCGGCCCAGGCCATGGGCACGATGAGGGCCAACGCCGCCAGCAGCGCATTGCATCTGCGTTTCATCGGGTTTCTCCTTGAAAGGTCTTCATGGCTTCAGGTTGGCGAGGTAAGCCAGCACGTCGGCTTTTTCGAGCGCGTTGCACTCGCGGGCAAGCACGTCCTTGCAGTTGCGGGCAAACCACTTGTCCACCTTGGCGGTGTCTGTAAAGCGCAACGGGTTGAAAGCTGGTGCCAGCGCCTCGATCACTTTGCCGGTGGAGGCGTGCCGGCCCTGGCTGGTGGGCGGCGTGCCATGGCAGGACGCGCAACTGAGGTCGCCGCCGTGCTTGCTGGTGAACAAGGCCTTGCCACGTTCGACGCTGCCCGGCGCAGCGGCCTGTACCTGCCAACGCTCCAGTTGGGTTGCCGCACTGGTGTCGGAGGCACGGGCGCTAAACGGACCGAGTGCCGCCGCCGCCCCTAGCAGGGCCGCGATCAATGTCGCCGGATGGCGTGAAGGATGGGTGATCAGTGTCATGCCGGCATGATGCCGCGCACGGATGAAGACTTTCTTAAGTCCGGCTATTCCTGATTTGATAGCAGACTACGACCTTGCGACGCTGGGGTCGTGTTGATTTCGATTGAAAGCTCCGTCCCGGCACATTCCGGCGCGGTCCCAACGGTCCTTCAGGGACCGATGGATTCGGGCCCGCACACCTGATGGCCGGTGCGTGGCCTCTCAGGTGCACGACACCGGGAACGGATCACCCCTTCAGCAACGCCTTCAGCACGTTCTGCACCCGTCGCGCCTGGGTCGCGTCGAACGGGCTGGCCAGCACGGCGGCGGCATCCTGGCCCCAGGTCTGAGCGGGCGTCGGGTCATTGCGACGGGTCAGCAGTTTGAGCTGCAAGGCCCGCCGCGCATCCAGGTGTTCCGCAGGGGTGGGCAGTTCTGCAGCCATCTCCAGGCGCAGCAGTGCTTCCGAAGCGTCGCCCTTGGGCTCGCCCGCGACGGCTTGCACCCAGGCCCCGCGCACCGCCGGCGTGACGGCTCGGCCCAGCTCCTGCTGGCCCGGAACCTCGTCAGCCTTGCGATGCTGCCAGGCTGCCAACAGGTTGGTCAGAGCCTCGCCATGGGCCTGAGCGGCCAGCTTGCGCAAGGCAGCCTCGGCATGCTCCAGCGCCTCGCGTTGGGCCCGGAAGGCGGTGTCGCCCAGACGCGGGCCCCGATCTTCAAACGCCGGCCGGCCGCCGAAGCGCCCACCCCGATCATCCTCTCGCGGACCGCGTGCACCGGGACCGCGGTCGTCGCGGCGCGGTTCGAATTTGTTGTCGCCCGGACGGCCGGGGCCGCGCGGGCCGTCCTTGCGGTCGCCGAATTTGCCGCCACGGCCCGCCACTGCAGGCTCGGCCTTCTTCATGCCGGGCCGGTCATCACCCCGCATGGCAATCACGCGCTTGGGCGCGGGCTTGGGCGCCTCGGCGGGAGCAGCGGCCTGCACGTCCGCGTCTGCGGGTGCAGCCTGCACCTCGGATCCGCCATCCGTGCCAGTCTCGGCGGTCGTCGGCGAGGCAGGCATTTCTCCTGTTTCGATAGCAGATTCTGACCCGTTGACGCTGGGAAGGGCCTGTTTTTGTTCAATTTCTGCCGGCGTAGGCGCCATCTGGGCCACCACGGCCGCGGCCTGGGCTTGTCCGCGCAGGGCGGCGTCCAGCGCCGTCATTGCGGCCCTGATCTTCTGGGCATCGCCACTGGCATTGGCCGCTTCCAGGGCCTTGGCGGCGTCGAGCACCACGCGATCGCGTTGGCCCAGCGCCTGGTCGGCCTTTTCGCGTTCCTGTGTCTTGCGGTTGAAGGCATCGTCGATCGGCTTGCGGAACGCATCCCACAACTTCTGCTCGGACTTGCGCTCCATAGGCACGCTCTGTGCCTCGGCCTGCCAGCGGTGCTGCAACGCCTTCACCGCATCGATGCGCAGCACCGGCGCGGCGCCCAGCACCTTGGCCTCCTCGATCATGGCATGGCGACGCTCCAGACTCTCCTTCTGTGCGGCCTCCAATGGCGCGGCCGCGGCATGGATGGTGGCTTTCCACAGCGGCTGCAACTCGGCAAAGGCTTTCTCGCTGAGATGGCCGGCATCGCGCCAGCGATCGGAGAACTGGTGCAACGCCCGCGAAAACGCCTTCCATTCATGGGGCTCGGTGCGCTCCACATTGCGCTGCGTCCAGGCCTTGAGCTCGTCGATCAGCGCCATGCGCTGCGCCTTGTGCGCCGCAGCCTCGGCCTTGAGCTTGTCGAGCCAGACTTCCACCACCTTGTGCGCTTCGTTGCAAGCTTCGTCGAAACGCTTCCACAGGGCATGGTTGGGCACGCCGCCCTGGTCCACCGTTTTCCACTGCTCACGCAGCTGGCGCAACGTTTCCTGCATCTTGCGACCGCCCATGACGGGCACGGGCGCCGCGTCCTCGCCCTTGGGGGGACGGGCCGCGCGGAGAGGTTCACGCTTTCCCTGCGCCGCCTCGCTCGTAACAACAGCAGCATCGGGCCCGGCGTCCTTGCCGAGCTCCGGCACAGCGCCTTCGGTCGCGGAAGGGGTGTCCACAGCCTCTTCGGCGGCGACCTCAACGCCTGGTTCGCCTTCTGGTGCCGCGCTCTCGAACTCAGGCCCCGCGTTGTCGAGCGCAGCGCCGGTGGCAACTGCATCGGAGGCAGGTGAAGCCGGTTCCGTTGTCGGCGAAGCGGCGTCGGCGTCCGCCGTTTCCGCAGCGGCCACTTCAGTGGCCGCGCCCGCACGCGCCGGCTTCACTTTGACCTTGGGCTTGCGTTGCAGCAGCGCTTCCGCCTTGGCCACGAGCTCTTCGCGCAGCTGATCGGCGCGCCAACGCTGCCAGCCTTCGAGTTCACCAGCGGCGCCCAGCGCGGCATGCACGCGCGCTTCCAGGGCCGAATCCAGATGGCGCCCATGCTCCTTGAAGGCGTTGCGCAAAGCGGCCGCCGCACCGGCGCTGGCCTTGCCGTGCCCTTCGCTGACTTCCTGTTCCACTCTCTCCAGCACCGGCGTGACGGCAGCAGCGGCCTTCTGACGTTGCTCCTCGCGCACGGCCGGATCCACCTTTGGCTTGGCCGGTCGGGCAGCGGCCTCCACCGGCAGGCCGCGCGCGGCGCGCAACTGGTCGGCCCACACCGGCACCGGCGGCAGCGGCGCGGCGGGGTCGGCGTCGGCCGCCACAGCTTGCCCCAGCGCGGCACTGAACGCATCCCAGACCACCAGCAACTGCGCACGCGACGATTCGATCATCGGGGTGTACTTGGTATCGACGCACGACCAGTTGGCGTCGCCTTCGAGCGCATCAGCCTGGGCCTGCCAGTGCGTCACATCCGTGCGAAGGGCGTCGGCCACCGCTTGGGCATCCTTCCAGCCCTTGGTGGAGAGCAGTTCGATGCGCTGTGCCAGCAGGACGGCGGCCTCGCGCTGGACCATGGCCTGGTTTTGCAGATCTTCCACAACTTTGATGCGCTCGGACAGCGCCGCCTTCAGCGAAGCCAGCGGCTCGCGCGACAGCGGTGCGCCCGCCTTGGCGGCATCGCGTTGCCAGGCCATGGCGTCCGCAATGTTCAGGCGAGGCGTATCGAGCAGGACCTGGCCGCGGGTGGCCCAGTCGGCCGCCAGCGCGTCCTGCGTCTTGGCACGACGCAATTCATCAAGCTTTTCACGCAGGGGACGGGCAGCGCCCTTGTCTTTGACGCTGAGTTCCTTGAACACCTCTTGCATCAGGTCCTGCGCCGGCGCGGTGGCCAGCCATTCACGGATGCGCGCGGCCCGGTCACCCGAGGTGGCGGCCGTGAAGGCGCCGCCGGTCAGGGCGTCGAGCTGTTGCAGGTCATGGGGTTTGGAATTAGCGTGGGTCACGGAGGGCACTCGGGTGGGTTGCGGCAAAAAATAGCGGTCGCATGCAGACATCGAAGCGTCTGCCAACCCAGTATTTTCGCCGGTTTTCAGACCCCCACGAAAGCAGAGGCCGGGCGGGCGGCCCAACAGGGGTCTGCCATGCATGGCAGACCCCTGTTCCACCACGGCAACACCGCGCCCGGCGGGTGTCCCGGCCGCGCGAAAGCGAATGCCGGCACCACCCAGGCTTCTATCCATCGGATGTGCCGTCAACCGTCGGATCTTGGGCCCGCCACAGCACCCGACTACCTGGCACCACATAGGGTAAACACCGAGAAATCAACTGCATGAACGTCTTGAACTAGTTATTTTTCATAATCATAATTCCGGACCACAGGAGCAGCACAGCATGAAAAGCAAAGACCTTTCGATCGAGATCCGTGGCGAGCAGCAGGCAGTGGCCATCGTCCGCCTGACCCGCCCCGCCAAGCGCAACGCCCTCAACGACGGCCTCGTCGAGGCCATCCGCAAGGCCTTTGAAAACATGCCTGCCACCGTGCGCGCGGCGGTGATCGACGGCGAAGGCGAACACTTCTGCGCCGGTCTCGACCTTTCGGAACTGTCCGAGCGCGATGCCGGCCAGGGCATGCTGCACTCGCGGGCCTGGCACGTCGCGCTGGAACGCGTGCAGTACGGCCCGGTGCCGGTGGTCGCGGCGCTGCACGGTGCGGTGGTCGGCGGCGGGCTGGAACTGGCCAGCGCCTGCCACATCCGCGTGGCGGATGACAGCACTTTCTATGCGCTGCCCGAAGGCTCGCGCGGCATCTTTGTCGGCGGCGGGGGCTCGGTGCGCATTCCCCGCCTCATCGGTGTATCGCGGATGACCGACATGATGCTGACCGGCCGCGTCTACAACGCCGCCGACGGCGAGCGCATCGGCCTGGCCCAGTACCTGGTGCCCACCGGCACCGCATTCGACAAGGCCTTCGAGCTGGCGCAGCGCATCGCCCAGAACGCCCCGCTGACCAACTACTCGCTGATGCACGCCTTGCCGCGCATTGCGGAGCAGCCGGCCGACCACGGCTTCATGACCGAAGCGCTGATGTCGGCCATCGCGCAAAGCGCCCCTGAGGCCAAGAGCCGCGTGCGTGCCTTCCTGGAAGGACGCGCCGCCAAGGTCCAGAAGGCCTGATGTTCAGCCCGACACCCTCGCGCGAACACGAACGCCACGGAGACACCCATCCCATGACCGCACCGAAATTCCGCCCCCTGACCTTTGGCGTCACCCGCGTGGTGGTGCGCGACGGCGCGCCCGGCGTTCGCTATCTCAAGGCCGAGCAGGCCCTGAAAGAGCATCCGGCGCGCCTGACCGACCGCCTGAAGCACTGGGCCGACACGGCGCCCGAGCGCACCTTCATGGCGCGGCGCGTGAAGCGGGCCGACGGCAGCTCCGGCGACTGGCGCCATGTGACTTACGGCGAAGCCTGGTCCAGCGCGCGCGCCATCGCCCAAGGCCTGATCAACCGGGGACTGAGTGCGGAACGGCCGGTGGTCATCTTGTCCGAAAACGATCTGGAGCACGCGCTGCTGGCGCTGGGCTGCCTGGTGGCCGGTGTGCCCTACGTGCCGACCTCGCCCCCGTACTCGCTGGTCAGCACCGACTTCTCCAAACTGCGCCACGTGCTCGAGACGGTGACGCCTGGCCTGGTGTTCGCCGCGGATGGCGCCCGTTATGGCCGCGCGATTGGCGCTGTCGTCGGCACAGACCTGGAAGTGGTGCTGACCGCTGGCGCCGTGCCCGACCGCGCCAGCACGAGCTTTGCCGAACTGCTGGCCACGCCGGTCACGCCCGCCGTGGACGCCGCAATGCAGGCGACGGGGCCCGACACCATCGCCAAGTTCCTGTTCACCAGCGGCTCCACCAAGCTGCCCAAGGCCGTGATCAACACCCAGGGCATGTGGTGCGCCAACCAGCAGCAGATGGCCCAGAGCATGCCCGTGCTGGCCGAGGCGCCGCCCGTGCTGGTGGACTGGCTGCCGTGGAACCACACCTTCGGCGGCAACCACAACTTCGGCATGGTGGTCTACCACGGCGGCACCATGTACATCGACGACGGCAAGCCCACGCCGGCGCTGATCAATGAGACCCTGCGCAACCTGCGCGAAATCGGTCCCACGGTGTACTTCAACGTGCCCACCGGCTTCGAGGCCATTGCCACGGCCATGAAGACCGACGACGCGCTGCGCCGCAACCTGCTCTCGCGCGTGCGCATGTTCTTCTATGCGGGCGCCGCGCTGGCCCAGCCGGTCTGGGACAGCCTGTACGAATCCGAGGAGCGCGAGATCGGCGAGCGCATCGTGATGAGCACCGGCCTGGGCATGACCGAGTCCGGCCCCTTCGGCCTGTTCGTCACCAACCCCAACGTCAAGGCGGGCGATCTCGGCGTGCCGGCGCCGGGCCTGGAGATCAAGCTGGTCGACCTGCAAGGCAAGTCCGAGGTGCGCTACCGGGGCCCCAACATCACGCCCGGCTACTGGCGCGCGCCTGCCGAGACTGCCGAGCACTTCGACGAAGAGGGCTACTTCTGCTCGGGCGACGCGGTCAAGTGGATCGACGAGGACAACCTGCATCTGGGCCTGAAGTTCGACGGCCGCATTGCGGAGGACTTCAAGCTCGCCACCGGCACCTTCGTGAGCGTGGGCCCGCTGCGCAGCAAGCTCATTGCGGTCGCGGCGCCCTACATCCAGGACGTGGTCATCACCGGCCTGAACATGCATGAGGTGGGCGCCATGGTGTTCCCCAACGTGCTGGCCTGCCGCGACCTGGCCGGCCTGCCGCCGGACGCCCCGGTGGAGCAGGTGCTGGCCAGCGCCGGGGTGCATGCGCGCTTCCAGGGCATGCTGGACAAGTTGTCCGAGAGCTCAACTGGCAGCGCCAACCGCATTTCCCGTCTGTGCCTGCTGTCCGAGCCGCCCACTATCGACCGCGGCGAGATCACCGATAAGGGATCCATCAACCAGCGCGCCGTGCTGACCCATCGCGCCGCCATCGTCGAGGCGCTGCACGCCGACACGCTGCCCGGCATGCTCAAGCCCGCACACTGAGCGGGCCCACCCGCCCGATCCATTTCAACGCATTTCAAGGAACCCCCATGACCGCCTCCCGCAAAGGATTCTTCAACGCGTTCAAGGACGTCTGGATGCTCGACGGCGTGCGCACGCCGATGGTGGACTACTGTGGCTCGCTGGGCCACATTTCCCCCACCGATCTGGGCATCAAGGCGGCCCGCGCGGTGCTGGCGCGCGCCGGCGTCCCGGGCGAGCACGTCGGCACCGTGATCACCGGCAACATGGCGCCCGGCGACTACGAGCAGTTCATGCTGCCGCGCCACATCAGCCTGTACGCCGGCGTGCCCCAGGCCGTGCCGGCGCTGATGACCCAGCGCATCTGCGGCACCGGTTTCGAGCTGTTCCGCCAGGCCGGCGAGCAGATCGAGAGCGGCTGCGCCGACGTGGCGTTGCTCACGGGCGCCGAGTCCATGACGCGCAACCCGATCGCCGCCTTCACGCACCGCACCGGTTTCAAGCTGGGCGCGCCGGTGGAGTTCAAGGATTTCCTGTGGGAAGCGCTGAACGACTCGGCCGCCGGCATCACGATGATCCAGACCGCCGAGAACCTTGCCAAAAAGTACGGCATCACCCGCGAACAGGTGGATGTCTTCGCCTCCAGCTCCTTTGCCAAGGCGGTGGCGGCGCAACAGGCCGGCTTTCACGCCGGCGAAATCGTGCCCGTGGTCACCGAGACCTTCGAACTGGAGGGCTACGCCACCCGCGGCATCAAGCTGCAGGGCAAGCTCACCGAAGTCGCGCTGGACACACATGCCCGGATCTCCCCCGTCGAAGTCCTGGCCAAGCTGCGCAGCGTGTACCCGGGCGGCGTGCAGACCGGCGGCAACAGCTCGGCGCTGGTCGATGCGGCCGCCGCCGCCGTGGTGGCCTCGGGCGCCTATGCCCGCGCCGAGGGCAAGAAGCCGCTGGCCCGTGTGGTGGCAGCAGCCGTGGTGGGGGTGGCGCCGGAGATCATGGGTATCGGCCCGGCCCCCGCCATCCAGCTCCTGCTGGAGCGCGCCGGCCTCAAACTGGACGACATCGGCCGCTTCGAGATCAACGAGGCCCAGGGCGCGCAGACCCTGGCCGTGGGCCGTGAACTGGGCCTGGACCTGGACAAGCTCAACGTCAACGGCGGCGCCATCGCGCTGGGCCACCCGCTGGCGGCCACCGGCGTGCGCCTGACGATCACGCTGGCCCGCGAACTGCGGCGCGCCGGCCTGCGCTACGGCGTCTCCAGCGCCTGCATCGGCGGCGGCCAGGGCATCGCCCTGCTGCTGGAGAACCCGGACGCAGCCTGAACCGGTCCGCCGCTCTGATTTCAAGTCCAAATTGGCATGATCCCAGCGTAGAACGGTCATAGATTGCTATCACTTCAATAGTTAACTGGAGTCTCAAGATGAACATTCAAGGACAGGCCGCCCTCGTCACCGGCGGCGGATCGGGCCTCGGCGAGGCCACCGCCCGCGAACTCGCCCGCCTGGGCGCCAAGGTCGCCGTGCTCGACATCAACCTGGCCAATGCGCAGCAGGTCGCCGCCGACATCGGCGGCGTGGCCATTCAGTGCGACATCACCGACGGAGCCAGCCTGCAGGCCGCCATTGAGCAGGCCGCCGCCGCGCACCGCCCCGCGCGCATCCTGGCCCACATCGCTGGCATCGGCGCGGCCAAGCGCGTGATTGGCAAGGACGGCAACGCGGCGCCGCTGGAAGACTTCGCCCGCATCATCAACGTCAACCTGATCGGCACCTACAACGCGGCACGCCTGTTCGCCGCCGCCTGCGCGAAGCTCGATCCGCTCGATGACGGCGAACGCGGCGTGATGGTGTTCACCGCCTCGGTGGCGGCCTTCGACGGCCAGGTCGGCCAGCAGGCCTACAGCGCTTCCAAGGGCGGTGTGGTCGGCATGACGCTGCCGATGGCGCGCGACCTCGCGCAGCACGGCATCCGCGTCTGCACCATCGCGCCGGGGTTGTTCTCCACCCCGCTCATGCGCACGCTGCCCGAACCGGTGCAGGCCTCCCTGGCGGCCAGCATCCCGTTCCCGCCGCGGCTGGGTAAACCCGAAGAGTTCGCGGCACTGGCTGCGCATATCGTCACCAACACCCACCTGAACGGCGAAGTGATCCGCCTGGACGGCGCGCTGCGCATGGCCCCGCGCTGAACTTTTCCGGACATTCTGATGAGCAAATCTTCCGTCTACGAGATCAAGGTGCAATTCGGCGACTGCGACCCGGCCGGCATTGTGTTCTTCCCCAACTTCTCGAAGTGGATGGACGCGGCCTCGCTGCATTTCTTCATGGACTGCGGCGTGCCGCCCTGGCGCGAGCTGAAGAAGACCACCGGCATCATCGGCACGCCGCTGCTGGAGATCCACACCAAATTCATGCGCCCTGCCACCTATGGCGAGACGCTGCACGTGCACACCAGTATCGAATCCTGGGCCGCCAAGACCTTCGTGCAGAAGCACGTGGTCATGCGTGGCGACACAGTGCTGTGCGAAGGCCGCGAGACGCGCGCCTTCGTGGTCCACCCCGAGGGCGAGCCCGACCGCATCAAGGCGATCCCCGTGCCCGAGGACATCAAGACCCTGTGCAGCTGACTTTTTCCCTGTCCCCCCGCGCTTCTTCAACCCACCTTTATCAGGAGACAAGCATGAACTTCAAGAAAACCCTGTTGGCCTTGGCCATCACCGCCACGGCCGGCACAGCCGCCTTTGCCGATGTCAAAATTGGCGTCAGCCTTTCATTGACCGGTCCGGGTTCCGGCCTGGGCATCCCGATGCAAAAGCAGCTCACCCTATTCCCCAAGACGATTGCCGGCGAAAAGGTGGAACTGATCATCCTCGATGACGCTTCTGATCCTGGAAAAGCAGCCGCCAATGCACGCCGCTTTGTGACCGAGGACAAGGTCGATGTCATCTTTGGCGCAAATCTGACACCGACCTCGGCTGCCGTAGTACCCATCGCTTTCGAAGCCAAGACAGCCCAGGTTTCCGGTGCGCCCGTGCCACCCCAGGGCGACAAGGAATCGTTCCTGTTCCGCCTGCCGCAAGGTTTTGAAGTGATGGCCCACGCCGTGGTCGAGCACATGAAAAAGCAAGGTGTCAAAACCGTCGGCTTCCTGGGTTATGCCGACGGCTACGGCCAAGGCTGGCTGGCCAACATGGGTCCCATGCTGGACAAGGCTGGTATCAAGATGGTCGACGTGGAGCGTTTTGCCCGCACCGACACCAGCGTGACCCCTCAAGCCCTCAAGCTGACGGCTGCCAATCCTGACGCGATCCTGGTCGTTGCCTCCGGCTCCGGCGCGGCGATGCCGCAACTGGCGCTGGCCGAACGCGGCTACAAGGGCAAGGTTTACCAGACCCATGCCGCCGCCACACCTGACTTGATGCGCATCGGTGGCAAGACGGTTGAAGGCACCTTCGTCGTCTCCGGTCCGGCCTTGCTTGGCGACCAGTTGCCAGACAGCCACCCGTCGAAGAAGCAGGCGATCAACTTTGTCACCAACTTCGAAAAAGCGAACGGCGCCAATTCACGCAACCAGTTTGCGGGCCATGCCTACGACTTCCAGATTGCCATGGAAAAAGTGATTCCGGTGGCGATGAAGAGTGCCAAGCCGGGTACGCCCGAATTCCGCATGGGTATTCGTGACGGTCTGGAGACCATGGGGCGCACCGTGTTTTCCCATGGTGTCATGAACTGGACCGCCAAGGACCATGACGGCTACACCCTGGAAACCGGCGTCATGACCAAGGTCGTGGACGGCAAGTTCATCGTCCAGTAAGACCTTGACCCCAGGGGCGGTGCAATACCTGTTGCAACGCCCCTGCCGGTTTTCCGGTGCTTCACCGACCGTTCTTGCATTCCCCAAAAAGGCCCTTCATGGACTTCTCGATAGCCAGCATCCTGATGCTGGACGGCGTGACCAACGGCGCCATCTATGCCCTGTTGGGACTGGCCACGGTGCTGGTGTTCACCGTCACCCGGGTGATCTTCATTCCGCAGGGCGAATTCGTCGCCTATGGCGCGCTGACCTTGGCCATGCTGCAAACCGGAAAAATACCCGGAACGGTATGGCTTCTGTTGATCATGGCGGCGCTGGCCGCTCTGATGGAAGGCGTTGCGCTCTGGCGCCACAGCGGACATCCTGGACGTGCCTTGAAGGCCACTTTGAAGACCCTGATTTTTCCGGTCATCGTGTCGGGCCTGTCCATCTGGGCCGCACCGCAACAGTTTTCACTGTGGATCCAGGCGGCCTTGAGTGTGGCCATCGTGACCGCTTTCGGCCCCCTGGTCTACCGCGTGGCCTACCAGTCGCTCGAATCCTCGCCGCCCCTGGTGCTGCTGATCGTTTCGGTCGGCGTGCATTTCGCCATGACCGGCCTGGGTCTGCTGTTTTTTGGCGCCGAGGGTTTTCGCAACCCGCCCTTCTGGGACGAGCGATTCAATCTCGGCCCCGTCGCGGTTTCCGGCCAGACGGTGATTATTTTTGCAGTGTCTCTGGCGCTGATTGTCTTGCTGTGGCTGTACTTCGAGCGCTCATTGCGCGGCAAGGCCCTGCGGGCAACGGCCGTCAACCGCACCGGCGCCCGCTTGATGGGCATTTCCAGCCACAGCGCAGGGCAGCTGACCTTCCTGATGGCGGCCTTCATCGGCGCCTTGTCAGGATTGCTGATCGGGCCGACGACCACGGTCTTTTACGACTCCGGTTTCCTGATTGGCCTCAAGGGTTTTGTCGCCGCGGTCATTGCCGGCCTGTCGAGTTACCCCGGCGCGCTGCTGGGTGCCCTGTTCGTGGGCATCGTCGAAGCCTTTGGT
This sequence comes from Candidatus Skiveiella danica, assembly GCF_022705245.1. NCBI lineage: Bacteria > Pseudomonadati > Pseudomonadota > Betaproteobacteria > Burkholderiales > Comamonadaceae > Candidatus Skiveiella > Candidatus Skiveiella danica. Next base: position 155,007 of record NZ_JAKJEW010000005.1, read on the forward strand.
GCTTTCTGGGCCAGCGCTTTCAAGGAAGTGATCGTGTTCACCATCATCCTTCCCGTTCTCCTCGTGCGCTCGCTGCGCGCCGGTCACTCCGACGAGGACCACTGACATGAAGATCAAGAATCTCGCCCTGGTCTTGCTGGCCATCGCCATCCCGGTCCTGGCCTTGCTGCCCTTGCCCGACTTCTGGATCGTGCAGCTCAACTACATCGGCTTGTATGCGCTGGTGTGCCTGGGTCTGGTATTGCTCACCGGCGTCGCAGGACTGACCTCCTTCGGCCAGGCGGCCTTTGTGGGGATTGGCGCGTACACGACGGCATGGCTGACACTGAATACCGGCATGTCCCCGTGGCTGACCCTGTTTGTCGGTCTGGCCATCACTGCCGCCAGCGCGTTGATCGTGGGGGCCATCACCCTGCGCATGTCCGGGCACTACCTGCCCTTGGCCACCATTGCCTGGGGACTGTCGCTTTACTATCTGATGGGCAACCTGGCGCCATTGGGAAAATACGACGGCCTGCAGGGCTTGAAGAGCTTGTCGGTCGGCAGCCTGGATATCGGGCAGGGACGCCTGTTTTTCGTCTTGACCTGGGCGATCCTGCTGGCCGGCGCAGCGGCACTCCTGAATCTGCTGGATTCGCGCCCTGGGCGCGCCATCCGGTCTCTCAAGGGTGCGTCGCAAATGGCTGAAGCGATGGGCATCAACACCTTCCGCTACAAAGTCAGCATTTTCCTGATCGCGGCATTGCTGGCTTCCATCGGTGGTTGGTTGCTGGCGCATTTCCAGCTCACGGTCAACCCTTCAGCCTTCGGTCTGAAGATGGGCATTGAATACCTTTTCATGACCGTGGTGGGTGGTGTCGGCTATGTCTGGGGCGCCATTGTCGGCGCAGGACTCATCAAACTGCTGGACGACTACCTGCAGGTCGCCCTGCCCGCCTTGATCGGCACCAGCGGCAGCTACGAGGTAATCGTGTTCGGCGTCGCCATCGTGCTGGTCCTGAAGTACCTGCCCGACGGCCTGTGGTCGCTGGTCGCCCGCTATCTTCCGGACGCACCGCGCAAGGTCGACTGGCAGAACGCCGGAAACCTGCCCAGTCGCAGCAAGCCGGCCAGAGGTGAGTCGGTGCTGAAGGTGGAGAAGATCCGCAAGCAGTTCGGCGGCCTGATCGCCGTGAACGACATCAGCTTTCAGATCGATGCCGGGCAGATCGTGGGATTGATCGGCCCCAACGGCGCCGGCAAGTCCACCACCTTCAACCTGATCACCGGGACCCTGTCCAAGACCCGTGGGCACGTGCTGTTTCGGGGTCAGGACATCAGCACCTTGCCGGCACGGGGTATCGCTCGCCAGGGCATGGCGCGCACCTTTCAGCACGTCAAGATGATTCCCGACATGACGGTGCTTGAGAACGTTGCCATGGGCGCCTACACCCGCGGACACAGCGGCGTCATTGGCTCCATGCTGCGCATCAACAAGTCGGAAGAACAGCGCATGATGAAAGAGGCTCAGCGTCAGCTCGAGCGCATCGGCATGGGTGAGCACCTGCACGAGCAAGCCGGCAATCTGGCCATGGGCCCGCAACGGCTGATGGAGATTGCACGTGCCTTGTGCTCCGACCCCGCGCTGCTGCTGCTGGACGAACCGGCTGCCGGCCTGCGGCACAAAGAGAAACAGGACCTCATCGCGGTGCTGCGCCAACTGCAAAGTGAAGGCATGAGCATCCTGCTCGTGGAGCATGACATGGACCTGGTGATGGACGTGTGCGACCACCTGGTGGTGATGGAGTTCGGCACCTTGCTGACCCAGGGCACACCCGAGGAAATTCAGGCCAGCCCCGCCGTGCGCGCGGCCTATCTGGGAACGGAACACTGACATGACCCACCCCTTGCTCAAAGTCACCGACCTGCACGCCGGCTATGGTCGCGCCGAGGTCCTGCATGGCATCAACCTGGAAGCAGCGCAGGGCAGCGTCGTCACCGTGATCGGCCCCAATGGCGCCGGCAAATCCACTCTGCTCAACACCCTGATGGGGATCCTGCCTGGCCAGGGCCGCGTGGAATTTGATGGCCAGAACATCGGCGACCTGACGCTGGAAGAGCGCGTGATGCTGGGCATCGCCCTCGTTCCCGAGAAGCGTGAGTTGTTCGGCACCATGCCCGTGGAAGACAACCTGGTGCTGGGGGGCTATCGTCAGATGCGCCTGGGAAACAAGCGCTGGCGTGATGGACTGGAGCAGGTTTATGCGCTGTTCCCCCGCCTGAAGGAGCGGCGCACCCAGCTGGCCGGCACCCTGTCCGGGGGCGAGCGCCAGATGCTCGCCGTCGGCCGCGCGCTGATGTCGCGCCCCTCCCTGCTGATGCTCGACGAGCCCAGCCTGGGGTTGGCGCCGCTGGTGGTGCGCGAGATCTTCCACACCGTGGAGAACCTGCGCAAGACCGGCGTGACCATCCTGCTGGTCGAGCAGAATGCCCGCGCCGCACTGGAGACCGCCGACTACGGCTACGTGCTGGAAATGGGCGAAGTGGCGCTGAACGGCCCGGCGGAGGAACTGGCGCACGACCCGCGCGTGATCGACACCTACCTCGGTGCGGCGCGCAAGAAGGCCGAAGCCTGAGCCGCCCAACGGCAGACCGGCCCCACCGTGGAAGACAAGGAGACACTCCATGCCCAAGCATCCACCCTCGTTCTGGCTGCAAGGCCTGGGCTTTTTCCCTGCCGCTGCCATGCTGGTCGCCTGCGGCACGATGCCGGGCACGGCAGCAGCACCCACACCGGCGCCGCTGAAGGCAGCGACCGGCGCGCCTTTGCAGAACTGCGCGGCGCTGGCCACCCAGTTCCGCTTTGACCAGACGCAGGTCACCTCCGCCACCCCGGAGGCCGCCGGCGCGCTGAAGCTCGGTGCAAGTCCGGTTCCGGCGCATTGCCTGGTCAAAGGGCGCATGCATCCGCGCAAGGGCAGCGACGGCCGCGACTATGCCATCGGCTTTGAGATGCGCCTGCCGCAGGCCTGGAACGGCCGCTTCTACTACCAGGGCAATGGCGGGCTGGACGGTACGGTCCAGCCGGCACAGGGCGCGCTGGGCGGCGGTCCGCTCACCGGTGCCTTGCTGCAGGGCTTCGCCGTCATCAGCTCCGACGCCGGGCACACCGGCGCCCAGACCCCGTTTTTCGGCCTGGAGCCGCAAGCCCGGCTGGACTATGGTTACCAGGCCGTGGCCAAACTCACGCCCATGGCCAAGGGTCTGATTGCGGCGGCCTACGGAAAGGGGCCGGACCGCTCCTACATCGGCGGCTGCTCCAACGGCGGGCGCCATGCCATGGTGGCCGCGGCGCGCCTCGGGGACCAATACGATGGGTATCTGGTCGGCGCCCCTGGCTACCGGCTGCCCAACGCCGCGCTCGCGCAGCTGTGGGGCGCCCAGCAATGGGCGACCGTCAGCACGCCCGGCGCCACCATCCCGCACCCGATGAACCCCTCGGCCACCCTGGCCGATCTGGGCAGCGGGTTCACACCGAAGGAGCGCCAGTTGCTCAGCTCGGCGGTCCTCGAACAATGCGATGCGCTGGACGGCGCGCGCGACGGCATGGTGCAGGCCACGCAGGCCTGCCAGGCCCGATTCAACCTGCAGAAAGATGTGCCCACCTGCCAGGGAGAACGCAATGGCCAGTGCCTGACCGTTGCGCAAAAGCAGGTGGTCGCGGCGGTGTTCAGCGGTGCGAAAACCGCCACCGGCCAGCCGATCTACGTCAGCTTCCCTTATGACGCCGGCGTGTCCGGCGCCAACTGGGCCACATGGAAGTTCGTCAATGCGCTGGCGCTGGACCCGTTGGCGGTGGGTGCGGTGTTCAGCGTACCACCCGGGCGCGTGGACCCGCTCAAGGAAGACGTGAGCGCGCGTTGGCCCCTGTTCAGCGCCACCGATGACGCCTTCCGGGAATCCGGCCTGTCGCTGATGACGCCCCCGGGCCAGGACAACCCGGTCAACCTCGGGGCGCTGCGCGCACGCGGGGCGAAGATGGTGCTGTTCCACGGCGTGAGCGACGCCGTGTTCTCGGCCGAGGACACCCGCCGGTGGATCGAGCGTCTGGACCAGGCGCAGGACGGCAAAGCCGCGGACTTCGCGCGCTACTTCCCGGTGCCCGGCATGAACCACTGCAGCGGCGGCCCGGCGGCCGACCAGTTCGACCTGTTGACCCCGCTGGTGCAATGGGTGGAACAGGGCGTGGCGCCCCAGGCGGTGCCGGCCAGCGTGCGCGGCGCCGGCCACGCCGGCGGTGCGAACGCCGAACTGCCGAAAGATTGGTCGGCCAGCCGCACCCGCCCCCTGTGCGCCTACCCGACCGTGGCGCGCTACGCGGGCAGTGGCTCGCTCGAAGATGCCGCCAGCTTCTCCTGCCGTTGAGGTCTTCCCGGGCATGGCGCCGGGCGCCACATCCGCGAAACTGCCCAGGCCATGCCACCGGGCAGCCAGCACCGATATTTCGAAAATATAGAGCCATAACCCAGCGTCAAATGGTCTTCTGACGCTATATTTTGAGTAGCAAAATGAACCCGTACCAGCCCCGCACCGATGACATGGCCTTCATCCTGGCAAATGTTCTGCAGGCGCCCGCCCAGCTGCAGGCCCTGGGCGCCTTCGCCGAGGTGGACCCGGACCTGATGCGCCAGGTGCTCGACGAGGCTGGCAAGTTCGTCGGCGAGGTGATCGCGCCCTTGAACCGGGATGGGGATGAGATCGGCGCGCGCTTTGAAGCAGGCAGCGTCACCATGGCACCGGGGTTTCGGGACGCCTACCAGGCCTTCTGGCAGGCCGGCTGGCCGGCGCTGGCCTGCGCAGCGGAAGACGGCGGCCAGGGCCTGCCGGCGGTGCTGGAGGCCACGCTGTACGAAATGCTCAGCGCCGCCAACCATGGCTGGACCATGGCGCCCGGCCTTCTGCACGGCGCCTACGAGTGCCTGAAACACCACGGCAGCGACGAACTGAAGGCGCGTTACCTCGGGAAGATCGCCACCGGCGAATGGCTGGCCACCATGTGCCTGACCGAACCCCACGCCGGCTCCGACCTCGGCCTGTGCCGCACCAAAGCCGTGCCCCGGTCCGACGGCAGTGTCCACCTGTCGGGCACCAAGATCTTCATCTCCGGCGGCGAGCACGACCTGAGCGACAACATCGTGCACCTGGTGCTGGCCCGCCTGCCCGACGCACCGCCCGGGCCGAAGGGCCTGTCGCTGTTCCTGGTGCCCAAGTTCTATGCCAACGGCCACCGCAGTGCCGTGGTCTGTGAGCGCATTGAGGAAAAAATGGGCCTGCACGGCAGCCCGACCTGCGTGATGCGTTTTGACGAGGCGACCGCCTGGATCGTCGGCGAACCCGGCAAGGGCCTGAACGCCATGTTCGTCATGATGAACGCCGCGCGCCTGCACGTGGCGCTGCAAGGCATCGGCCTGCTCGACGCCGCCTGGCAAAAGGCGGATTCGTATTCGAAAGAGCGCCGCCAGATGCGCGCGCCCGGTGCGCGCGACACGAGCCTGATCCAGGACCACCCTGCCATGCGCCGCATCCTCGACACCCAGCGCGCCTGGATCGATGGCGGGCGCGTGCTGGCCTACCGCACCGCGCTGGAGCTGGACCTGCTCAAGCGCCATCCGGATGCCGGGCGCCGCGACGCCGCACAGCGCTGGTGCAGCCTGGTCACGCCGGTCATGAAGGCCGCCTTCACGCACCAGGCGTTCTACGGCGCCAGCGAATGCCTGCAGGTGTTCGGCGGACACGGCTACGTGCGCGAATGGGGCATCGAGCAGATCGTGCGCGATGCGCGCGTGGCCATGATCTACGAGGGCACCAACGAGATCCAGGCCATCGACCTGCTGGTGCGCAAGGTGCTGCCCGACGGCGGGGCCGGGCTGCTGAGCCTGCTGAACGAACTGCGCGCCGACCTGGATCCCAGCCATGCGCCGGATGCGCTGGCGCTGCGCCAGTTTGCCGCGCTCGGCGAGCTCACGCTGGAACTGGTCGAGGCCGCGGCCCGCGACGGCGCACTGGCCTTCTGGGTCGCAGACGACTACCTGCGCGCCACAGCCCTCGCGCTGCTGGCCTGGGCCTGGGCCCGGATCGAGCGGACGTTGGCCGCCGAAGGCGCCGACCGCGCCCGCCGGTGGCTGCCGGCGGCGCGCGCCATGCGCCACTGGGTGCTGCCCGAGTTCGACATGCGCGCGTCCATCATTCGGGCACGTTGCACCGCCAGCGAGGCCGCCCGGACAGACTGACGCGCACTCCGGCCCCGGACCCGGCGCTGACGCTGGACCGCCCGGTGATCGCGGTTATTCTCGATCGTCCGCCCTTTCATCGAATGGCCACCCGAACCCGAACCTCGCCCCCCATCGCCGCCGCAAAGGCGCGCGCCGTCGCGCCACCCGCAGCTGCCGCAGTGGACACGGTCGACACCAGCTACCTGGAAACCCTCGTCGGCTACAACGCGCGGCGTGCGGCGCTCTCGGTCATCGGCCTGTTCCTGCAGCGCATGGCGGTGTACGGTCTGCGGCCGGTGGATTTTTCGGTGCTGTCGCTGATTACTCACAACCCCGGCATCACCTCGAGCCAGCTGTGCAGCGCCCTGAGCATCCTGCCGCCGAACCTGGTCGGCATGGTCAACGCGCTGGCCCGTCGCGGCCTGATCCAGCGGCTGCCGCACCCACGCGACGGCCGTGCCCTGGGCCTGCACCTCACGGCCGAGGGCCAGGCCCTGATGCGAGACGCCGAGTGCACCGCGCGCAACCTCGAGGACGAAGCCACCGGGCAACTCAGCACCGCCGAACGCAAGACCCTGATCCGGCTGCTGCGCAAGGTCTACCTGCCACCCGCGACCGCGGCAGCACCGCCACCCCCGGACAAGACGCCGCAGCCCGGCAAGCTATGAAACTTGTAGCAGCGAGAAATTTGCGCTATAGTCGCACCGCCTGACAGGCTGGCAAGCGGACACGGCCTGCAGCCCATCCCACCGATTCGAGGAGTACAAGCCCATGAGTTCAAAAGAAAACGTCGCCATCAACCAGTTGCTGGCCCTGCTGGAAACCCGTTACGCGCTGCGCGTGCTCTGGGCTCTCAAGGATGGTCACCCGCAAACCTTTCGCCTGCTGCAGGACAGCGTAGGCGGCATCACGCCCAACACCTTGAACACCCGGCTGAAGGCGCTGCGTGAAGCCAATCTGATCGGCCATGGCGACAAGGGCTACAACCTGACGGCCGGTGGCGCCGACCTGCTCAAGCGCCTGTCCGACCTGCAGGCCTTCGCCGCCAAGTGGACGGCCAGCCAGGCCCGCAAGAAATAAGGCTCCCTGCGGGGAGCGCCACAAGGACAGGTTCGCCTGTCCTTTTTTTCTGGTCCGGCGTGCAGCAGATGCCCGGGTGCGGTGCTGGCATAATTCAGGGCCTTTTTCAGTGCTTTTTATGGCCCATCCCTGCACAGGATGGTCATATCAAGCTATCAACCTAATAGCAACAGGAATTCCCCATGATCACCACCCCGAGCGGCCTGCAATACCTGGACACCACCGTGGGCGAAGGCGCCGAAGCCAGGAAAGGCCAGAGCGTCACCGTGCATTACACCGGCTGGCTCTACAACGACGGCGTTCAGGGCGGCAAGTTCGACTCCAGCAAGGACCGCAACGACCCGTTCGTGTTCTCGCTCGGCGCCGGCATGGTGATCCGGGGCTGGGACGAAGGTGTGGCCGGGATGAAGGTCGGCGGCGCGCGCACCCTGATCATCCCCGCGGCGCTGGGCTATGGCGCCCGCGGCGCTGGCGGCGTGATTCCGCCCAATGCCTCGCTGAAGTTCGACGTCGAACTGCTCGGCGTCAAGGGCTGACCCGTCGTCGGCCGGCCTGCCGAAACCGCAGGCAAGCGGCCGCGCCCGAAGCGCCCGGCCCGTCCGCCGTTTCCACATGCCGGCGCCCGGCACCTGAATGGACGGCCATCCCCTCCAAAAGTGCGCCTCTTTTTGGCGGCCAATGCCTTGAAACAGGGGCCAGCGCCCCAATTTCCTCCGCGAAGCCACCCTTTATCCATCGCCACACCCGCATGTCCGATCCCATCCAACCTGAATCCCCTGCCCCGCTGACGGGCGAACCGAGTCCCGAAGAACTGGAAGCCGCGGCCGCCGCCAGCGAAGACGCACTGAGCCAGACCCTGGCCGAACTGGCCACGCTGAAGGCCAAGAGCGCCGAGCTGGCCGACCAGTACCTGCGCGCCCAGGCTGACGTGCAGAACGCCCGCCGCCGCGCCGAGGACGAGATTGCCAAGGCGCGCAAGTTTGCGCTGGAGAGCTTTGCCGAAAGCCTGCTGCCCGTCCTGGACAGCCTGGAGGCCGGCCTGGCCATCCAGAGTGCCACGCCGGAGCAGATCCGGGAGGGTGCCGAGGCCACGCTGCGCCAGCTCAGGAGCGCGCTGGAACGCAACAAGGTCCTGGAGATCAACCCGACCGCAGGCGCGAAGTTCGATCCGCACCACCACCAGGCCATCAGCATGGTGCCGGCCAACCAGGAAGCCAACACCGTGGTCACCGTGCTGCAGAAGGGCTACAGCATCGCCGAGCGCGTGCTGCGTCCAGCGCTGGTCACGGTTGCGGCGCCGAAATAAAAATGACTTGAAACCGCTCAAGTTATCCACACGTTATTGACATCCAAACTTCATCAGATCTCGGAGAAACATCATGGGAAGAATCATCGGCATTGACCTGGGCACCACCAACAGCTGCGTGTCCATCATGGAAGGCAACACCACCAAGGTGATCGAGAACGCCGAAGGCGCGCGCACCACGCCATCGATCGTCGCCTACCAGGAAGACGGCGAAGTGCTGGTTGGCGCCAGCGCCAAGCGCCAGGCCGTGACCAACCCGAAGAACACGCTGTACGCCATCAAGCGCCTGATCGGCCGCAAGTTCACCGAGAAGGAAGTGCAGAAGGACATCGACCTGATGCCCTATTCCATCGTGGCCGCCGACAACGGCGACGCGTGGGTGGAAGTGCGCGGCAAGAAAATCTCGGCCCAGCAGGTCAGCGCCGACATCCTGCGCAAGATG
>NZ_JAKJEW010000060.1:0-9413 GCF_022705245.1 Candidatus Skiveiella danica
GCGGCTCTCCTGCGTGACGTTTGTTTGTCAACACATTATTGCCAGCTGTTGCGCGCCACCCGAAACGGAAGAGAACCAATTTTTGTCAACTTTACGAGTCTGGCCGGTGCCGCGCGTGCGGCACCGTGCCACTGCGCACCCGCGCATAGGCCCTCGGCTCCCCGGTGAACAGCGCACGGACGGCAGAAGGGCGCCCGCGGCCTGCGAAAATGGCACATTTCGTGCGACGACAATCGCAGGGCCCGATCGGGCTTTTTTCTCGAGTTGAAGGGACACCATGGCCGAACTGGTCGTATCAAGCGACGGCGTTGAAACGCAGCATGTGCATCTGATGAAGGACCGGACCACGCTCGGGCGACGCCACCACAACGACGTTGCCCTGTCGGATCTTTCGGTCAGCGGCATGCACTGCGTGTTCGAACGCGGGGATTCAGGGGCTATCTGGCTGATGGACGTCGGCAGCACCAATGGCACCTATGTCAACGGTGAGCGCATCCAGCGGCGTCAACTGGAGGACCAGGATGTCGTCACCGTCGGGATCTACAGCATCCGCTTCCTGCTCCAGCCGCCCGTGGCGGTGGCCGGTCAGACATCGCCGATGCGGCTGGAGGCATTGGGCGCGCCGGGCCGCGCCGGCGCGCAGAAGGCCAGCCTGCGGGTGCTGGAGGGTGTGGCCCAGGGGCGCGATGTGCCGCTGGTCAAGACGGTCACCACGTTCGGCAAGCCGGGCGACGCCGTCGTGGCCGTCTACCACCGGCGGCACGGCTATTACGTGGCACTCGTGGAGGCCGGCGAGCAGCCTGCCTTGCACAACGGGCAACCCATCGGCACCGATGCGGCTCCGCTGGCCGACCAGGACGTCCTGGAGCTTGGCGATTCCCGGTTGCTGTTCATTCTGGGCTGATTGGCCCGTCAGAACGCCATTGCCCTGCACCGAGCGCCTCACCCGATGAACGGCAAGACCATCACCACGGCGCAGTACAAGCTGTTTCCTTCGCCGCGCAACGTGCACAGGGAGATCTTTATGCACCAGGTCTTCGTGCCCTATCCCTATGCGCTGATCGACCTGCCCTCCTTTGATTTCAAGGGAAAGTCCAGTCTGTATGCGGCCTGCCGGCTGTCCGACATGAAGATGGGGCAGCTGGTGACGCTGGAGCTGGTGGTGGACGAGGCACGCTTTCGGGCGCGGTTCGTGCCGGACTGAGCCGGCTTGCCGGATTCACCGCCGCGATCTACCATTGTCGCCATGCCGGCCCCGGCCCCCTACGCCGGGCGCAACGGGCCGAGTCCCCCACCCCACGGGAGTACCCATGCCGCAACTCGTGCTGTCGATCGAAGGTGTCGAAATCCGGCGGGTGAACCTGCAGAAGCAGCGCACGACGCTGGGCCGCAAGCCGCACAACGACATCGTTCTGGCCGACCTGGTGGTCAGCGGCGAGCACTGCGCGTTCATTCTGGAGGGGCTCGCCGACGTCACGGTCGAGGACCTCAGGAGCACCAACGGGACCTACCTGAATGGCCAGATGGTGCGCAAGCAGAAGCTGCGCGATCACGACGTCATCACCGTCGGGCGCATCCACATCGAGTACCTCAGTGCTGCCGCGCCGGGCGATTTCGGCCAGACCACCGCGATGCCGCTTGGCGGCGCGAGCACCTACGGGCAAGCCGCTGCCATCCACGCCAGCTTGCGTGTGCTCTCGGGCTCGTCGACGGGCCTGGAGATGCCGGTGGTCAAGGCCGTGACCACGTTTGGAAAGCCCGGCATCGCCATCGTGGCCATCTCCCACCGGCGCAATGGCTACTACGTGGCCGTCATGGAAGGGGGCGACGGGCCCCTGCTCAACGCCCGTCCGATTGGCGCGGATCCGGTCCCGCTCGGTGACGGGGACGAACTGGAGCTGGCGGGCACCCGCATGCGCTTTTGCCTGAAGGAATAGGCGCGCTGGCGGGGGCAGGCCAGGCCGCATAATCACGCTCCCGCAACGCGGCCGACTGGCGCGCCGCCACGCACCCAGGGACTCACCATGAAAAAGACATTCCAGCTCGAAATCGAAGGCCGCCATCGCGACCGCGTGGTCGATGCGCTCAAGCACGAACTGCGCAAGTACGTCCGGCGCGAGCGGCGCCGCGCCTTGCCCCCCGGCGTGGATTTTCTGGATTTCGATTGCCGCTTCGGGCTTGCCGAAACCGGGGCCGAGCCGGCGCACCTGTCGGGCCTGGGAGCGTTGATCGACGCAGCCGCGCGCGAGGGCGCCACACAGGTCTACATCGAGATCCTGGCCCGCCCAGGGCACCGCCAGGCCTGGCCCGCTGTGCCCGCCATTGCGGAGGAGAATCCGTGACCGGCACGCAGGACATGGCCATGCCGTATCGGCGGTTGGGGCGCAGCAACCTGCAGGTGTCGGCGCTGTGCCTGGGCACCATGATGTTCGGCGACCAGACCGGCCGCGAAGAGGCCGCCGGGATCCTGGCCGATGCGCGCGCACAGGGCGTGAATTTCATCGACACGGCCGATGTCTACACCAAGGGTGCGTCCGAGGCCATGCTGGGCGAACTGCTTCAGGGGCAGCGGCACGACTGGGTGCTGGCGACCAAGCTGGGCAATGCCATGTCGCAGCGGGTGAACGAAGGCCACTACTCACGCAGCTGGATGCAGCGCGAGGTCGAGGCCAGCCTGCGGCGCCTGCAGACCGACCATGTCGACATCCTGTATCTGCACCGCGACTACAACGGCATGGAACTGGAAGAGCCCTTGCGCGCCCTGGACGCCATGCTGCGTGACGGAAAGATCCGTTACTGGGGCGTGTCGAACTTCCGCGGCTGGCGCATCAATGAGTTGGTGCACCTGGCGCGCCAGCTCGGCATGTCGGGCCCGGTGGTCTGCCAGCCCTATTACAACCTGTTGAATCGTATGCCCGAGGTCGAGATCCTGCCAGCCTGCGTGCACCACGGGATCGGCGTGGTGCCCTACAGCCCGGTCGCGCGCGGCGTGCTGACGGGGAAGTACGCGCCGGGTCAGCCGGCGCCTGCAGGCACCCGCGCCGGGCGTGGCGACAAGCGCATCGGCGAGACCGAGTTCCGCGAGGAGTCGCTGCAGATCGCGCAGACGCTGAAGTCGCATGCCGAAGCGCGAGGCGTCACGCTGGCTCAGTTTGCGACCGCCTGGGTGCTGGCGCACCAGGCGGTCAGTTCGGTGATCGCGGGTCCGCGCACGCTGGCGCAGTGGCAGGACTACCGGCCGGCACTCGACTACCGCTTCACGGCCGAGGACGAGGCCTTGGTCGACGCGCTGGTGCGGCCGGGCCACCCGTCCACTCCAGGCTACACCGACCCGGCCTACCCGCTGGACGGGCGGGTGCGCAGCTGAACCACGGGCACTGCCGACATGAAGAGCCGATCCGGCACCGGCGGTCTGGTCTATTCGACCGAATCCGGGCGCATGTGCCCCGATTGCCGCCAGCCGCTGGCGCAGTGCGCCTGCAAGCTCGCCCAACCGCGCCCCGCCGGTGACGGCATCGTGCGGGTGTCGCGTGAGACCAAAGGCCGCGGCGGCAAGGCCGTCACGCTGGTGAAGGGCCTGGCGCTTGACGAGGGTGCGTTGGCCGTTCTGGGCAAGCAGCTCCGGGCCGCCTGCGGCAGCGGCGGCACCGTGAAGGACGGCGTCATCGAGGTGCAGGGCGATCACTGCGAGCGCGTGATCGCGATGCTCTTGGCGCAGGGACGGATGGTCAAGCGCGCCGGCGGCTGACCCCGATGGACACCGATTCGCTCGAGAAGCTGGTCACCCGCGAGATGCCCTACGGCAAGTACCAGGGCCGCGTGATCGCCGACCTGCCGGGCAGCTACCTCAACTGGTTCGCGCGAGAGGGGTTTCCCAAGGGGGAACTCGGGCGTCTGCTGGCATTGATGCACGAGATCGACCACAACGGCCTGTCGTCGTTGCTGGAGCCGTTGCGCAGGCGGCGGTAAGGTCGGGGCTGGCGCCGGCGTGACCTGCCTATGATGGCGGCATTGCTCTCACAGGACCTCGTTCTTCATGCTTGCAGCACACCCCCATCCGCCCGAGCCCGGCCTGGCCCTCTATCCGAACCTTCTCAAGCCGCTGGATCTGGGCTTCACGCAGATCCGCAACCGTGTGCTCATGGGCTCGATGCACACCGGTCTGGAAGACGGCCGCGACCTCAGCAAACTGGCGGCCTACTTTCGCGAGCGCGCCGAAGGGCAGGTGGGCCTGATCGTCACCGGCGGCTTTGCGCCCAACATCGCCGGATGGGCCAAGCCCTTTGCCGGGCGACTGACCACCTCGGGCGCGGCGCGGCGCCATCGCGTCGTCACCGATGCGGTGCACCAGGCCGGCGGCAAGATCGCATTGCAGATCCTGCACACCGGGCGCTATGGCTACCACCCTCTGGCGGTGGCACCGTCTCGCATCCAGTCTCCCATCTCCCCGTTCACCCCGTTTGCGCTCTCCCTCCGGGGCGTGGAGCGGCAGATCCGCGCCTTCGTCAACTGTGCGGCGAAGGCGCGCGAGGCGGGCTACGACGGGGTCGAGATCATGGGCTCCGAGGGCTATTTCATCAACCAGTTTCTGGCGCTGCACACCAACCAGCGCACCGATGAGTGGGGCGGCGACTATTCGAACCGCATGCGCTTGCCCCTGGAGATCGTGGCGCGCACCCGGGAGGCGGTGGGGCCGGACTTCATCATCATATACCGCCTGTCGATGATCGACCTCGTGCCCGGTGGCAGCAGCTGGGACGAGGTGGTGACATTGGGCAAAGCCGTGGCGAAAGGCGGCGCCAGCATCATCAACACCGGCATCGGCTGGCACGAGGCCCGCGTTCCGACCATTGCCACCAGCGTGCCCCGCGCCGCGTTTGCCTGGGTCACCCGCAAGATGAAGGCCGAGTTTGCGGCGGCCGGCATCACCACGCCGCTGGTCACCTCGAACCGCATCAACACGCCCGAGGTGGCCGAACAGGTGCTGGCCGACGGCTGCGCCGACATGGTGTCGATGGCGCGGCCCCTGCTCGCCGACGCCGACTTCGTGAAGAAGGCGGAAAGGGGCCAGGCCGACCAGATCAACACCTGCATCGCCTGCAACCAGGCCTGCCTGGACCATATCTTCCAGAACAAGCTGACGAGCTGCCTGGTCAACCCGCGCGCCTGCCATGAGACCGAGCTGGTCTACCGTCCCGCCGCTTCGCGCCGGCGCATGGCCGTCGTGGGTGCCGGGCCGGCCGGCCTGACGGCGGCCACGTTGCTGGCCGAGCGCGGGCACGAGGTGCACCTGTTCGATGCCGCGGCCGAGATCGGTGGCCAGCTCAACATGGCCAAGGTCGTGCCGGGCAAGGAGGAATTTCATGAGATGCTGCGCTACCTGGCGCGGCGCATCGAGACCACCGGCGTGCACCTGCACCTGAACACACCGGCCCACGCGCCCCATCTGGCCGCGTTCGACGAGGTCATCGTGGCCACGGGCGTGACCCCGCGCGACCCGAAGATCCCCGGGCAGGAACATCCCAAGGTCCTGAGCTACATCGACGTGCTGCGCGAGCGCAAACCGGTGGGCGAGCGCGTGGCCATCATCGGCGCGGGCGGCATCGGCTTCGATGTGGCGGAGTTCCTGGTGCACGATGGCCATTCCACCACGCTGGACCTGGCGGCCTGGCAGGCCGAGTGGGGCGTGACCGATCCGGCGCTCGCGCCCGGCGGCCTGAGCCAGGAGCGACCGCAGGTCAGCCCCCCGGCGCGCAAGGTCACGCTGCTGCAGCGCAAGAAGGGCAAGCCGGGAGCAGGGCTGGGCAAGACCACCGGCTGGATTCACCGCACGACGCTGAAGATGAAGCAGGTGGAGATGATCGCCGGTGTGAACTACGAACGCATCACCGATGAGGGCCTGCTGGTGACCTACGGCGACAAGCACGAGGACGCCACCTGGATCGGCTGCGACACCGTGGTGCTGTGCGCCGGGCAGGTGCCGCAGCGCGAGCTGGCCGATGCCTTGCAGGCGCTGGGCAAGACGGCCTACCTGATCGGCGGCGCCTTTGAAGCGGGCGAGCTGGATGCGAAACGAGCCATCGATCAGGCCGCGCGCCTGGCGGCGCGGCTCTAGGGGCCGGGCCCGGATACCATTGACGGATCGAGCCAACGGAACCTGGAGGTCACATGCGGGGCAACTTTGCAGCGATCGTGCTGATCGTCATCGGCAGTTTTTTTCTGCTGTCCAATCTTGGGCTGCTCAACATCAGCCTGCGTGAGCTGTTCCACACCTGGTGGCCCCTGATCCTGATCGCGGTCGGCATCAGCCTGTTTTTCACGCCCGGCCGCAAGTAGGGCGCTCAGGCGCTGTTCTTGATCGCCAGCGCGGCGTCGCGCACCAGGTCCGGGCCGTGGTAGATGAGGCCGGTGTAGATCTGCACGACGTTGGCACCGGCCTTGATCTTGCTCACGGCGTCCTCGGCGCTCATGATGCCGCCCACGCCGATGATCGGGTACTTCTTGCCCAGCGCGGCGCGCAGCTGGCGGATCACGCGGTTGCTGGCCTGAAGCACCGGCGCGCCGCTCAGGCCACCGGTTTCCTCCGCGTGCGACAGGCCCTTGACCGCATCGCGCGCCAGCGTGGTGTTGGTGGCGATGACGCCGTCCATGCCGTGGCGCTGCAGCGTGGCCGCGATGACCTCCACCTGGGCTTCGTCCAGGTCGGGCGCAATCTTCACAAAGATCGGAACGCGCTTTCCATGCTGGCCGACCAGAATCTCGCGGCGCTCCGCGATGGCCCCTAGAAGGCTATCGAGAGCTTCGTCGCTCTGCAGCGCGCGCAGGTTCTTGGTGTTGGGGCTGGAGATGTTCACGGCGACATAGTCGGCATGGGGATAGACCCCATCCAGCCCCTTGAGGTAGTCGCTGGTGGCGTCCTCGATCGGTGTGGCCGCGTTCTTGCCGATGTTCAGGCCCAGCAGCATAGGCGTGGCGCCTCCGCGCGAGCGGAAGGTGGAGCGCTTCACATTGGCGACAAAGGCGTCAAGCCCGTCGTTGTTGAAGCCCAAGCGGTTGATCAGGGCGCGTGCCTCGGGCAGGCGGAACAGGCGTGGCTTCGGATTGCCCGGTTGCGCCAGCGGCGTGACCGTGCCCACCTCGACAAAGCCAAAACCCATCGCGCCCAGGCCGTCGATGCAGCGGGCGTTCTTGTCCAGGCCGGCCGCCAGGCCCACGCGGTTGGGGAACTTCAACCCCGCCAGCACGACCGGGTCTTCGACGCGGCGGTTGCAGTACGCCCAGGCCAGCGGCGTGCCCTGGACGCGCGCCAGGGTGTGCAGCGTCAGTTCATGGGCGGTTTCGGGATCCAGCCCGAACAGGAAGGGGCGGGCAAGGGCGTAGGGGAGCAGCGACATTGATTGGATAATTCCGGGAAACTTCAACGGATTGTCTCAAATGACCCAGGATGAGCTCAAAACCCTCGTCGGCCAGGCGGCTCTGCATTACGTCGTGCCCGGCGAAATCGTCGGCGTGGGCACCGGCTCCACCGTCAACAAGTTCATCGACGCGCTGGCGGCGATGAAGGACCAGATCATCGGCGCGGTGTCCAGTTCCGAAGCGTCCACCGTGCGCCTGAAGGCGCTGGGTATACCGGTGTTCGACAGCAATGCGGTCGAGGACCTGTCGGTCTACATCGATGGCGCGGACGAGATCGACCACCACGGCTACATGATCAAGGGCGGTGGCGCAGCGCTGACGCGCGAAAAGATCGTCGCAGCGCAGTCGCGCCGGTTTGTCTGCATCGCTGATGAGTCCAAGCTGGTGACGGCGCTGGGCGCCTTCCCGCTGCCGGTGGAGGTGATCCCGATGGCCGCGCACCGCCTGATGCGCCAGTTCGCCGTGCTCGGCGGCGTCGCGAAGCTGCGCATGAAGGACGGACTGCCATTGGTGACCGACAACGGCCAGCACATCCTGGATGTCACCGGATTGCAGATCACCGATCCGTTGGGCTTCGAGTCGCAGGTCAACCAGTGGCCCGGTGTCGTCACCGTGGGGGTGTTTGCGCACCAGAAGGCCCATGTCTGCCTGCTGGGCACGCCGGACGGTGTGAAGACCCTGAAATTTGGATAAAACCAGACTTCCCCAGCGTCAAACGGTCGTAACCAGCTACCGTATTTGTAGCGATTAAAGGCGGCGTCAGGTCGGCACATCGATGGGCCGCTCGACCCTCCGTTCAGAAGCGGATGTTGGCCGGGTTGGTGTTCGGTGCCGGTGCCGGTGCCGGTGCCGGTGCCAGTGTGGCGGCGGGACGCGGACGGGTGTTGAAGGTCTCGACCGCGGGATCGGCCGTCCGCTACGGCAGGTGCGCCGCCGGCAGCGCGGGTCGATCCACTGCACGGCAGCGCCTAGCATAAAACGCTGCATCGCTTTGTTGCCATGGCCAAGTGAAGCGGCTGGCAACTGTTTCATCGTGTGGCGTAGTGGGCCGTGGCATTGAAGGATTTCGGTGTTGGAGGCTTGTGGATCATCGATGACTCTGGTTCCCCAAGGGAAGCACGCATTCAGTCCGCGTGTCGCTCCAAAACTTCCACGTCCTGGGCAAACGGGACACCTGCCCGGTGGCTGTCAGCGTCTCAGCTGCCTTTGAAGAATGCAGCCTGCCGAGTGCAGGTGCCTCCTGAAAATCCGAGGCGAACTTAGTCTGTAGACAATCCATATGAAACTTTCCTATATTCTGCTACCTTTCCAGTTCATAGTTGGCCCAGCTAGCTGTGAAGTGTCAACAGGTTGTTTCCTGAGAGCTTGAGCCTGGACATGGGAGTGGAGCCCCCGACCCCTTGGTGCGGGCGGTGCCAGTTGTAGTGGTGATTCCAGTAGTCCAGGGCGGCGGTGCGTTGTGCTGAGTTCTGGTAGGTGAAGCCGTATGCCCACTCCCTCAGTGCTGATTGAATAAAGCGCTCGGCCTTGCCGTTGGTCTGTGGTCGGTAAGGGCGTGTGAACTGGTGCTTGACGCCCAGTTGTCGGCAGGCCTGGGCGAAATCTCGGGATCGAAAGGCAGAACCGTTGTCCGTCAGCAGACGTTGTACCTGCACGCCCAAGCCGCGGAAGTAGGCCACACAGTTGTGCAGGAACTGCACTGCCGATGGCGTGCGCTCATCCGGGTGCATTTCGGTAAAGGCGATGCGAGCGTGGTCATCAATGGCCACAAACAGCATCTCCCACCCGGCACCATCCACCGAGTCACGCCGGTTGCCGGTAACTCGGTGGGACGGCCGCTCAATACGCCCGAGCTTCTTGGTGTCGATGTGCAGCATCTGCCCGGGTTCTTCATGCTCGTAGCGCACGACCGGCTCGGCAGGTTGCAAATCGCTCAGCCGGGAAAGGCCGCCACGGGCCAGCACCCGCGAAACCGTGCACTTGGCAACTTCCAGTGC
>NZ_JAKJEW010000061.1:0-7705 GCF_022705245.1 Candidatus Skiveiella danica
CCGCCACCGTGAGCTGGTCGTCACCAAAATACTTCGCGGCCACCGCCTGCACCTGCGCCGCGCTGACCTGGCGCAGACGCTGGATCAGCCGCTCGCCGGTGTCCAGCGGCAGGCCCTGCGCCCACACGTTGCCGAGCTCGCGGGCCTGGTTCATCACCGAGTCGAGCTTGTAGACCTCGCTGGCCACCCACTGCGTCTTGACCCGCTCCAGTTCGGCCTCGCTCACCCCTTCGCGCGCGATGCGCTGCACCTGCGCGCGCAGCGCCGCCTCGACCTGCTCGGTCGTCTTTCCCGGCGCCGGCACACCGTCGAGCGTGAACAGTTGCGGTCCGCGTCCCATCAGGCCATTGCCGGCGCCGGCGCTGTCGGCCAGCCGGTCCGGGCCCTGGGTCAGCGCACGGTCCAGGCGCGCGCCGCTGTAGCCGTCCAGCACGGCCGACAGCACGGTGAGCGCCAGCGCGTCATCGTTCTCCGGCGAGGCCTCCAGGCCGGTCAGCCGCGGCACCTTGAAAGCCAGCACGACATAGGCCTGCTCGGCCGGTGCCTTGAACTCGAAGCGCCGCAGGCCCGCCTGCTCGGGCTCCTCGCGGGGCTTGCGCGCAGCCACGGCACGCGCGGGAATCGGGCCATAGTATTTTTCAGCCAGCCGCAGCACCTCCTGGGGATCGACGTCCCCGGCCACCACCACCGCGGCATTGGCCGGGACGTACCAGCGCCGCCAGAAGGCGCGCGCGTCATCCGGCGTCATCGCATCGAGGTCGCTCATCCAGCCCACCACCGGGCGCCGGTAAGGCGAGGCGTGAAAGGCGCTGGCATTGAGGTTTTCGTACAGCAGCGCACGCGGGTTGTCCTCGGTGCGCAGGCGCCGTTCCTCCTTGACCACCGCAAGCTCCTTGAGAAATTCCTCGTCGTCCCACCGGTTGTTCGCAAACCGGTCGGCCTCCAGCTTCATCACATCGCCCAGCCGGTCGGCAGGGATCTGCTGGAAGTAGCCGGTGTAGTCGCGCGAGGTGAACGCGTTCTCGCGCCCGCCCATTGCCGCCACCCGACGCGAGAATTCGCCGGGCTTCACCTCGGACGTGCCCTTGAACATCATGTGCTCCAGCACATGGGCCACGCCGCTGGTGCCATCCACCTCGTCCATGGCACCCACCCGCAGCCACAGCATGTGCACGGCCGTCGGCGCGCGCCGGTCCGGTTTGACGATGACGGTCAGGCCGTTGGGCAGGGTGAAGCGGCTGACGGCGGCAGCCGCCGATGGCGCCGGTGGATTGGCGGCAGCCGTGGAAGGCTGGGCGGGTGTCTGGGCCAGGCTCGGGCCCCCGATGGCAAAGCCTGCGACAAGGGCGGCCAGGGTGAAGAATCGTTTCATAGAATGGGCTTGATTCTAGAAACGCCCAAATGTTCAGTTTTTTCAGGAAAAAGCCGCCGACAGCACCCGTCGGCGAGCGCGCGCCGGACGCGGTGCCGGCCGCTGTGGAGGGCGCTCCGGCGCCCGACACGCCCACCGCCGGGCCCTCGGTCGCGGTCGCGCCAGCCGCTGAGGCCCCCCCCGCTGCGGCCACCCCCCCGCTGGCCGGCGGGTTAGACGCTAGCCCGGCAGCCCCCAAAGCACGGCCCGAGGTGCCCGCGGTCCCTGCGCCCTCACCCGAGACGGCCACCGAAACACCTGCCGTCGCCCCGACCATCGACCAGGTGGCCGCCGCCCCGGCCGCCGCCCCGGCCGACGCCACCGCACCCGCGCAGCCGCTGGCACCAGCAATGACCTCCGCGCCGACGGCCCCCGCCGCCGAGCCAGACGCCGCACCCGTTGCGGCCGCCGAATCGTCCACCGCGTCCCGCCCGCGTTGGTGGACGCCGCCGTGGAGCAAGACCACGGCCGCGCCTGTGAATCCAGAAGCGCCTGCCCAGGCCCCTTCGGACGCGCAAAGCCCACCGTCCGGCACGAACCCCGCACCGGTTGCCGACGGGGCCGCCCCAACGCCACCCGCGCCCACACTGTCGCCAACGGTGCCGCCGCCTGCGCCCGCCGTGGCCGCAACCCTCCCCTCGCCAGCGCCCTCCACGCCGCCACCCGCTGCAGCTGCGGCTGCGGTTGCGCCAGCCCCCGCTTCCGAACCGGAGCCGACACCCGCCGCCGCCGCGACCGAGCGCAAAGGCTGGCTCGACAAGCTCAAGGCCGGCCTGCGCAAGACCGGCTCCAGCCTGGCCACTGTCTTCACCGGCACGCGGATCGACGACGAGCTTTATGAGGAACTGGAGACCGCGCTGCTGATGGCCGACACCGGCGTCAAGGCCACCGAATTCCTGCTGGCCGACCTCAAGCGCCGCGTGAAGGAGAACAAGACCACCGACCCGGCGGCCGTGAAGGGCCTGCTGGCCGACGCGATCACCGACCTTCTGGCGCCCCTGCAGAAGGTGCTGGTCGTCGGCGACCGCCCCGACAACCTGCACAACGGCCAGCACGGGCCCACCGTGATCATGGTCGCGGGTGTCAACGGTGCCGGCAAGACCACGTCCATCGGCAAGCTCACCAAGCACCTCGCCACCTCGGGCGCCAGCGTGCTGCTGGCCGCGGCAGACACCTTCCGCGCCGCCGCGCGCGAGCAGCTCGCCGTCTGGGCCGACCGCAACCTGGTGGAGATCATCAGCCAGCAGGGCGGCGACCCGGCCGCGGTGAGCTTCGATGCGGTCAGCGCCGGGCGCGCGCGTGGCAAAGACGTGGTGCTGGTCGACACCGCCGGGCGTCTGCCCACGCAGCTGCACCTGATGGAGGAACTGAAAAAGATCAAACGCGTGGTGCAGAAGGCCGATGCCACGGCCCCGCACGAGGTGCTGCTGGTGATCGATGGCAACACCGGGCAGAACGCGCTGACGCAGGTGAAGGCCTTCGACGACGCGCTCGCGCTGACCGGGCTGGTCATCACCAAGCTCGACGGCACCGCCAAGGGCGGGGTGCTGTGCGCGATCGCGCGGGAAAAGCCGGTCCCCGTTTACTTCATCGGCGTCGGCGAGAAACTGGAAGACCTCGAAACCTTCAACGCCCGGGAGTTCGCGCAGGCGCTGCTGTCCTGAGTGCGGCGCGATGCCGTTCGGGTCGCGCTCCAGCGAATGCCAGCGCGGTTCAGCGTTCGTCGCCGGGGTCGCTCGTGTACTGGCGCCACTGCTTCATCGCGTTGCGCATGGTCAGCACCTGGCGCTCGAAACGCGGGCAGGCCTGGCACATCGCCAGGTGCAGGCGCAGCGCCACGCGCTCCTGCAGCGGCAGCTCGCGGTCCTCGCGCGCGATGAGCAGCGCGGAGACTTCCTTGCAGGTGCGTTTGAAGGGGTAGGACGACATCATGTGGCCCGGGGGTGGGCAAACCAGTTCAGTTCGAGACATTCGCGCAAGCGCAGGCGGGCGCGGTGCAGTTGCACGTAAAGGTTGGTCGCGGTCAGGTCCAGTTCCTTACAGATTTCTTCGCTGGACAGCTCCAGCCACTCGCGCATCAGGAACAAGCGCCCCTGGCTGGCAGGCAGCTTGCTGGCGCAGGCCTCCAGGATCTCGAAGAACTGCCGGCTGCTGAGGTCCTGCTCGGGATTGCCCCATTCGGCGGGACTCTCCCCGAAATGCCCGTCCGCCCTGAAGGCGATGGACTCCAGCGGGTCTTCCTGTTCGTCATCGGTGCCGCTGCCCACGCAGACCTCGCGGCCGTGGTGGCGCAAGGCGTCGATGATCTTGTGCTTGAGGATGCCGACCAGCCAGGTCTTGAGTTGGGAACGGTTGGCAAACGACAAGGGCTTGCTCAGCGCGGCCAGCAGCGTCTCCGACACCGCATCCTCCGCCCAGGTGTCGTTGCGCAGCTGCAGCCGCGCGAAACGCAGCAGGTAGTCGCGGTGGGTTGCGACCTGCTGGTCGAAGGGGCTGGCATCGGCATCCGTCATACAGGCGACCAGTGTAAGGAAGTTGGCGGCCGTGCGACCAAGCTGGGCCCAACCCATGAAACCGGAGCCTTCCATGTCCCCCTCGCTGATCACCCGCGCCCTGCTCGCCTTGGGGCTGGCCCTGGCCCTCGTGCCGCATCCTGCCCTGGCGCAGCAACCCGCCTCGGAGAAGCCGGCGATCCAGGGCAAGACCCTCACCGGCGCCCCGTTTGATCTGGCCGCGTTGCGCGGCAAAGTGGTGCTGGTGCTGTTCTGGTCCACCGATTGCGCCGTCTGCCGCGACAAGATGCCGGAACTGCGTGCCAACGCCCAGGGCTGGAATGGCAAGCCCTTCGAGCTGGTGAGCATCAGTTTCGACCGGCGCGAACAGGATGCTCTGGACTATGAAAAACTGGTTGCCACGCTCGCGCCTTCCCAGCATCGCCCCGTGGCCCTCTGGGCGGGCAACTCCGCTTACAAGGCCAGCGAGAAGCGTCCGGCCCAGTTGCCCTCGGCCTGGCTGCTGGACAAATCCGGCAAGGTGG
Organism: Candidatus Skiveiella danica; assembly: GCF_022705245.1. NCBI lineage: Bacteria > Pseudomonadati > Pseudomonadota > Betaproteobacteria > Burkholderiales > Comamonadaceae > Candidatus Skiveiella > Candidatus Skiveiella danica. The sequence continues at coordinate 4,449 of NZ_JAKJEW010000061.1, forward strand.
TCGAGAGCTACACCGGACGCATTCCCGCCGAGGCCTGGGATCGGATCGCCGATCTTCTTTGACAATTTTTCGGCGATGCCTGTAAGAAACCAGCCCGCCACCGGACGAACCCTCAACCAGCAGCCGATGTCAGGTTCAGGCCTGACGCAGCTTCTGGTTCTTTCAACCGTTCTTCATCCACCTGACCAAGGAGTTTTCCCATGAACCCACATGCCATGATTGCCGCCGCCGCCACGTCGCTGGTGTCCCTCGCCCTGCTGTCCACGCCCGCGATGGCGCAGAGCTCGGGCAAGGAAAAGTGTTACGGCATCGCCAAGGCCGGCCAGAACGATTGCGCCAACACCGCCGGTGTCCATTCGTGCGCCGGCCAGTCCAAGGTCGACAACGACAAGACCGAATGGAAATACGTCGCCGCCGGAACCTGCAAGCAGATGGGCGGCCTGAGCGCAGACGAAGCCAAGGCTGCCGCCAAGAAGTCCTGAGATCCCGCATCATGAAGTCCGCCACCGTGAGCCACGACGCGCCCTCGCCGCGCGCACCCCCCGTCGGGATCGGTTGGCGGCATCCCCATTACGCCGAACTGCTCGAGACGCAGCAAGCACTGGGCTTCATCGAAGTCCATTCCGAGAATTTCTTTGTTCCGGGCGGCCCTGCGCGGGCCGTGCTGCGCGAGGGCCGCGCCCGCTACCCGGTCAGCCTGCATGGCGTCGGCCTGTCATTGGGGTCGGCCAGCGGCATCGACGAGTGGCATCTCGACCAGCTCGCGCGCCTGGTGCGTGAGATCGACCCCGTGCGCATCAGCGACCACGCCAGCTTTGCGCGCGGCGTCCTGCCCGGCGCGACCGGTCCGGCCACCGTGCATGCGGCCGACCTGCTGCCGGTGCCTTTCAGCCGGGAAGCGCTGGACGCCATGTGCGCCAACGTTCAGCGCGTGCAGGACCGGCTGCGGCGCCCCATCGCGGTGGAAAACCTGTCGGCCTACCTGCGCTGGCAGGACGCCGACATGAGCGAAACGCAGTTCCTGTCCACGCTGGCGCAGCGCACCGGCTGCAGCCTGCTGGTGGATGTGAACAACATCTATGTGAACGCCTTGAACGCGCAGTTGCTCGGCGAACCTGGCGCGCCGCTGGAGGCGTGCCGGCAATGGCTGGATCAGATCCCCGGCGAGGTGGTGGCCGAGATCCATCTCGCCGGTCACGTCCACTGCGGCGACATCGTGATCGACGACCACGGCAGCCGCGTCAGCGAAGCGGTCTGGATGCTGTACCGGCACGCCATCGCGCGCTTTGGCGCCGTGCCCACCCTGATCGAATGGGACACCGGCGTGCCGTCACTGGCCGTGCTGCTCGACGAAGCGACGCGGGCGCGCGAAGCCGCCACAGCGGCGCTGCGGCCCACCCCCAGCGGCGCAAGCGCGCCGGTGGAGACGCTGGCATGAACGCACTGGCACAGCAACAACAAGCCCTGCTGGGCACGCTGCTGGCCCTGCCGGGCAGCGCCCAGGCCGTCGACGCGCTGGCGGCGCTCAGGAACCGGGTCCATTCGCCCTGGGCCCGCGGGCTGGCTGCCTACCAGGCCAACGGGCACGAGCTGGCCGAAAGGTCCCTGCGCGCGGCCTACCCCGTGGTCGCCGCGCTGGTGGGAGGCGACAGCTTTGCCACGATGGCGTGCGAGCTCTGGCACCGCCATCCGCCCGTGCGCGGCGATCTGGCCTGCTGGGGCGATGCGCTGCCTGCATTCGTCGACCACAACCCGCAACTGGCCGATGTGCCTTACCTGGCTGATGTGGCCCGGGTGGAGTGGGCGCTGCACCGCGCCGCGGGTGCGCCCGATGCCGCCGCCGATCCCGCGTCGTTCGCCCTGTTGACCCAGGTGGACCCTGCCACCTTCACCCTGCGTCTGGCCCCGGGCACGGCGGCGATCACCAGTGATTGGCCGGTGGCCAGTCTGGTGACGGCGCACCTTCACGACGATCCACCCCTGGCCGTTGCGGCCGGACGGGTCCAGGCGCGCGCAGCCGAATGCGCGAGGGTATGGCGACAGGGATTGCGCCCGCGCATTGCCGCCTGCACGCGCGCCGAGTCGGCCTTGTTGCAGGCCGTGGTGCGCGGCCGTTCGCTGCTGGCGAGCCTGAATGAGGCCCTCGCCGTCGATGCCGGTTTCGATCTCGGTCAGTGGCTGCCGGACGCCGTGACCCAGGGCCTGGTGCTCGGCATCGGTCCGCTTGAATCCACCCCCTGAACCCCGAGAACCACCATGTCCAGCTACCCTCTCCTGCAGCGCGGCGTGTCCCTGTGGCAGCGCCTCACCCACCTTCTGGACAACACCCAGCCCTTGGCCGCCCTGCTGGCGCGCGGCTACGTGGCCGAGGCCTTCTTCCGCTCCGGCCTGACCAAGATCCGCGACTGGGACACCACGCTGGCGCTGTTCAGTGACGAGTACAAGGTGCCGCTGTTGTCGCCCGGCGTGGCAGCCGTGATGGGCACGGGCGGGGAACTGGTGCTGCCCGTCCTGCTGCTGTTCGGCCTGGGCGGGCGCTTTGCGGCGCTGGGTCTGTCCGTGATGAATGTCGTCGCGGTGATCAGCCTGAGCGAGATCGCGCCGGCCGCCCTGCAACAGCATGTCACCTGGGGTGTGCTGCTCGCCGCGCTGGCCATCTTTGGCGTCGGACGCTGGTCGCTTGACGGCACACTGCTCAAGCCCTGGCTGCGCCGGTGGGGCCTGAGCACCCCAAACGGATGACGGAAACGATCCATCGCGACGCCAAGTCAACGACAACATGCCGTCCCGTTGGCACGTCACTTCATTAACAATAGCAGATAATGACCATTCGACGCTGGGAATGGCCGGTTTTCTTTCAGAATTCCCACTCTGAAGGCAGATGAACCCGATCGGCGGGCTCGTCGATGTCGTTCAGCGTCGGGCCGAGCCAGAGGTTCAAGCCGAGCGCAGCGAGGCGGCGCCGGGTCTCGGCGGCCACGACAGCGGTGCTCCAGGCCATGTCGCGGAAGATGTCCGGGCAATCCGCACGCAGGCCCAGCAGCACGTAGCCACCATCGGCCACCGGTACCAGCACCGCGTCATGCCGCGCCAGTTGCGCTGCGGCCTCGCCAATGATCCCAGCCGTCAACGCCGGGCAGTCCGTTCCCATCAACAGCACAGGATGGCCGTGAGGGCCGGTCGTCACACGGTGCACGGCGCGGGCCATGCGCGCGCCCAGGTCACCGTCGCCCTGGTCGGTGCACTGCACGCGGTCC
>NZ_JAKJEW010000062.1:0-5572 GCF_022705245.1 Candidatus Skiveiella danica
CTTGAGGGCGCCATCGAAGAAGCCTTTGGCCCAGGCTGGCTGCCCCAGGCCATGCCCCGCATCGAGCCCTTCACGCCCGTCGGCCAGCAGGAGTTTGACGACACCACGGCCTTGCGGGCGCAGCTGACAGCCTGTCGGGCCGCGGGGCCGAATGTGCCGAAGGCAAGAACCTTCAAGCACAAGTGGCCCGCGCTTTACAAGGCTCTGCAGGGATGGGCCGATGACTACATGCGTGACTGCGATGACCTGATTGAAGGCGCCGTGGTGGATGAAATGGGTTTGTCCGATGCGCTGGATTCCATCGATGCCGAATGCGAAACGGTGCTCTGGCTGTGGGCCAACCACGACCAGGTTTGCCAGGCGATCCAGCGCACCCGCGATGCCAGGCAGTTCACCTACATGAAGACCGTGGACAACGATGCCACGATGCGAAGCTTCAACGACACCAGCCGCTCGTTCTACCGCGCCTTGTCCGCCCTGCGCCGCCAGCAAGACTGGCGCATCCGCCGCACAGCCATCACCGTGGACGACGTCAGCCCCAAGCTCCCCCCGCCGCCCACGGATGAGCCGGCAGCGGCGTCAGCTTAGCGTTTTCACAGATCAGACAAGTTCTTGTTTGGATCGAAAAAATTGGGGTCAGAGTCCAATTGATTGCCATGGATGGCGACCGCCTGCGGCCACGCAATGACGGCGAGGATGGCGCAACCCGGAATCAACGGATTTCATGGGCATCGAGGCCTTGTTGCTGGGATATTCCGTGGTTCGGTACCGGTTTGGGGGGGGGGTGACGGGTGATAAGCCCCTCGCGGTCTGCCGAGTGTTCTACATATTGCGCAATGCGTATATGCATAAAAGGGAGTCCGGCCATGCAGAAGAGAATGACGATCACCATGGATGAAGTGGTGTACGAAGGGCTGATCCGTGTGGTCGGCCGCAGGAAGATCAGCGCGTTTCTCGAAGACCTGGCCCGTCCCCACGTGGTCAGCAACGACCTGGCGGCGGGCTACCGCGCGATGGCGGACGATACGGCCCGGGAGCAGGAGGCGCTGGCCTGGAGCGAGGCCTTGATCGGCGACGTGGATCATGCGTCGCGGTGAAGTGTGGTGGGTGGATTTTGATCCGGCCCGGGGCGGCGAGATTCGCAGGATTCGTCCCGCGGCAAGATCCACTTGAACCTGCCCCTCTGAAAAAACGGGGTCAGAGTCAAATTTTGGAGTTTATTTAAACATGGCATTCGCCAAATGGCGATAGTTTGCTATAAGAATTGATGCTATTTCGGTTCTGTTGCTGAGGAGTCTTCGCTGTACGCGCTGAACAAGATTGTGAGTGGGCTCGTTTCGCCCCTGATGCTGGCCCTGCTGGGCGGGCTGCTGGCGTGGGGCCTGGTCTGGCGCGGCAGGCAGCGCGCCGGCTCGGCGCTGGCGCTGCTGTGCCTGGGTGGCCTGTGGGCGGTCAGCACGCCTTGGGTGGCGTGGGCGCTGGCCCTGCCGCTGGAGTCGCGCCACCCGCCGGTGCCGGCGGCGGCCTCGCCGGCGGCCGATGCGGTGCTGGTGCTGGGTGGTGCGATGCAGGCCGCGCGCCCGCCCGGGCAGCCGCACTTGGGCTTTGGCTCGGCCGCTGACCGCGTGTGGCACGCGGCCGCGCTCTACCGCGCAGGCAAGGCGCGCTGGGTGTTGGTGAGCGGCGGCAACAAACCCGGTGATGAAGACGTGGCGCCCGAGGCCGAGGCCATGGCCGTGGTGCTGCGCGCGCTGGGCGTGCCCGCCAGCGCCTTGCGCCTGGAGGGGCGCAGCCGCAACACGCGCGAGAATGCGCAGCTCAGCCTGGCGCTGGCGCGCCAGGTGGGCGCGCGCCGGGTGCTGCTGGTGACTTCGGCACTGCACATGCCGCGGGCTTTGGCGGTGTTTCAGGGCGTGTTTGCCGGCAGCGGCGTCACAATCATCCCCGCGGCCACCGATGCCGAGGCCCTGGGCGACGAGCCCGGTGGCTGGGCGGCCTGGCTGCCGGATGCCAGATCGCTGGAGTGGAGCAGCCGCGCAGTGAAGGAAGTTCTGGGCCTGGCCCAGGTCAAGATGACGACAGAATGGTGACGACAACGACAACGACAACGACAGGGAGAGTGCCTTGAGCCTCAAGATTTCCGTGGTGACGGCGGTGTTCAACCGCGCCGGCACGGTGGCCGAGGCGCTGGCCTCGGTGCAGGGGCAGACCTGGCCGTCGGTGGAGCACATCGTGATCGACGGCGCCTCCACCGATGGCACGCTGCCCATCCTGCAGGCGCACCGCGATCAGCTGGCGGTGCTGGTGTCCGAGCCCGACCAGGGCATCTACGACGCACTGAACAAGGGCATTCTCCGTGCCACGGGCGATGTGGTGGGCTTTCTCCATGCCGATGACCTGTTCGAGGCGCCCGGGTCCCTGGCGGGGGTGGCTGCGGCCTTTGCCGACCCGGCCGTGGACGCCGTCTATGGCGACCTGGTCTATGTGCGCCAGCAGGACCCGACCCAGGTGGTGCGTTACTGGCGCGCCGGCAGGTTCAAGCCCGGTTGCCTGGAGCAGGGTTGGATGCCGCCGCACCCCACGTTTTACGTGCGGCGCTCGGTGTATGAGCGGCTGGGTCTGTTCGACACGCGATTTCGGATTTCGGCCGACTACGAGTGCATTCTGCGCTTCCTGGGGCGCGGCGGCTTGCGGGTGGCCTATCTGCCGCAGGTGCTGGTGCGCATGCGCCTGGGTGGCATCAGCAATGAGTCGGTGAGCAGCATGCTGCGCAAGTCGCGCGAGGATTACGCGGCCATGCGCATCAATGCCATTGGTGGCATGCAGGCGCTGTTGCGCAAGAATTTGACCAAGCTGCCGCAGTTCGTGCGCCGCGCCCCGGACACGGTGTGACGACCTGGGCGCCACCGGCTTTGCATGGGGCCGCTGGCGACGAGCGCGCGGCAAAGGCGGGGCAGCAACAAAGATAGCCGGCTCTGCCGGATAATTGGTTACCAATGGATACAGACGACATGCAACAAGTGGGTAGAAAGTTGGCCGCGCTGGCACTCGCGGCGCTGCCTTGGCTGGCGATGGCGCAGCAGGCGCCCGCCGTGCCGGTTCCGGTGCAGCCCCCGGCGCGGGTGGACACCGTGCGCCAGCCCGCGGCCAACGATCCGGCCGCCAACCAGCTGCCGCGCGACCCGGCCGCCGCCAAGGCGGCGGCGCTGGCCGGGCAGGCGCAGCCGATGAACGCGCTGGCCGGTTTTGGGGCGGACTACCGCATCGGCCCCAATGACCTGCTCGACATCGAGGTCTATGGCGTGACCGACCTCAAGCGCACGGTGCGCGTCAATTCCACCGGCATGGTGTCGCTGCCGCTGATCGGCAGCATGGCGCTGGCCGGCATGACGGCCCAGCAGGCCGAGGCCGCCATCGCCGCGCGCTACGGCGAGAAATACCTGCAGGACCCTCAGATTTCGGTGTTCATCAAGGAATTCACCACCCAGCGCGTGACCATCGAAGGCGCGGTGGCCAAGCCTGGCATCTACCCGCTGACCGGGCAGATCACCCTGCTGCGCGCGATGGCGCTGGCCGGCGGGCGCGGCGATCTGGCCAACCTGGACAACGTGATGATCTACCGCACCGGCCCCGACGGCAAGCTGACCAGTTCGATGTACGACCTCGACCTGGTGCGCAGCGGCGACATCCCCGACCCGGTGGTGCTGCCCGAGGATGTGATCGTCGTGCAGCGCAAGCCGGTGCGTGTGCTGCTGCGCGATTCCGCGGTGAGCGATTTCATCAACCTGCTGAATCCGTTCAACTACCTGAAGTAACGCCGCGCGAGCGAAGTCGCCCGAGCGCCGTCAGTCTGCAGGGCGCCGCCGGGTGCCCTGCAAGCCCTGCCTGTACCGATTGCCCCGAATGAAGTTCCTCCATGAGCGCCACGCCTGATTCTTTTCTGCCCACCCAGCCGCCGCAACGCACCACGGCCTTGTCGCTGCGCGAGGCCGCCATGCTGCAGACGGGCGTGCTGCGCGACACCGCCGCCGATGCGGCCGACGATTCGCTGGACATCAAGGCGCTGCTGCGCATCCTGAACAAGTACAAGTGGGTGCTGCTGGCCTTTGCGCTGCTGGGGCTGGCGGTATCCGTGGTGAAGACGCTGACCAGCACGCCGCTGTACCAGGCCTCTGCCACGGTGCAGATCGAGCGCCCCCCTGGGCGCATCGTGTCGTTCAAGGGCGACGTGAGTTCGTCCGACGAATACGAGGATTACATGGCCCTGCCCACGCAGATCGAGCTGCTGCGCAGCCGCGCCCTGGCCGAGCGTGTGGTGGACGAACTCAACCTCGACCCGTCCCGCAGCCAGGCGCCCGCCCCGGGCGTGCTGGGCGGGGCTTCCGCACCCGCATCGGCACCCGTGCCGGGCGCGCGCCCGGCCGCCAGCGGGGCCGAGGGTGATGGGCCCTGGTGGGCCTTCCTGTCCGACCTGAAGGACCGCACCCTGGCGGGCTACGACAACCTCGGCAAGCCCTCGATTGCGGACAAGCAGGTGCTGGGGCGCGAGGCGGTGGTGGGTGGCTTCATGGGCTCGGTCAAGGTCGAGCCGGTCAAAGGCTCGCGCCTGGTGCGCATCAGCGTGGTCGGAGCAGACCCGGCCAAGGCGGCGCGCTGGGCCAATGCAATGGCCCAGAACTTCATGGCCATGAGCATGGAGCGCAAGATGGAGTCGTCCATCTACGCGCGCAACTTCCTGCAGGACCAGATCAAGGCCAGCAAGGCCCGGCTGGAGGAGTCGGAGCGCACCCTCAACACCTACGCCAAGGCCAACTCCATTCTCACGCTCGACGAGAAGACCAGCGTGATCAACCAGACCTTCACCGATTACTCCGCGGCGCTGTCAAAGGCCGAGCAGGAGCGCGTGAAGGCCGAGTCGCAGTACCGCGAGATGGAGCGCAGCCCCGAGAATTCCGCCCAGGTGCTGGAGAACAAGACCGTGCAGACCATCAAGGAGCAGAAGGCGAAGCTGGAGGCCGAGTACCTGGTGAACCTGGGCACCTACAAACCCGACTTCCCCAAGATGCTGCAGACCAAGGCGCAGATCGCCGAGCTGGATCTGCGCATCAAGGCCGAGATTGCCGCTGTGCTGGCCTCGGTCAAGTCGCAGTACGACGCGGCCAAACGCCAGGAAGACCTGGTGCGCATGCGCCTGCAGGAGACCCGCAAGGAGGTGATCCAGACCCAGGACAAGGGCGTGGATCTGAGCCTGCTCAAGCGCGAGCTCGACACCAACCGCCAGATCTACGACAACCTGCTGCAGCGCCTGAAGGAGGTGGGCGTGACCAGCGGGGTGGCCGCCAACAACATCTCGGTGGTGGATGAGGCCAAGGCGCCGCTTTTTCCGTTCAAACCCGACATGAGGACGAATGCGATGATCGGTCTGGCCGTGGGCCTGATGCTGGCGCTGGGCCTGGTGTACCTGCGCGAGCACATGGACGACTCGATCAAGCATGCCGACGAGCTGGAGGCGCAGTTTGGCGTGCCCCTGCTGGGCATCATTCCCAAGGTGAAAAAGGCCAAGCGGGTGGAG
>NZ_JAKJEW010000063.1:0-5213 GCF_022705245.1 Candidatus Skiveiella danica
GGACGTTCTTTCCATCTCCTGCGCCAAGCTCGTTCGGGTCGATTTTGCGGCTGCGGGGACCTTGCTGAACTGGGTTTCGTCCCATTGTGCCCAAGGGCGGCAGGTCCAGTTCATTGACGTCCACCGGCTCATCGGCGCTTTCTTCAACGTCATCGGCATCAGCGAGCTGGCGCGAATCTCAGTGCGCTCGGATTGAGGGCCTTCAAAGCCCTTACCATCGGCATGAGCGGCGCATTGGCGCCGGATTGATATCCTTCAAGTCTCCATTCCTGCACCGATTCTCATGGAAGCATTTCACGGAACGACCATCCTCAGCGTGCGCCGTATGACGGCGCAAGGCATTCAGGTTGCGATCGGTGGCGACGGGCAGGTCACTTTGGGCAACATTGTCGTCAAGGGCTCTGCGCGCAAGGTTCGAAAGCTGCATCATGGCAAGGTGCTGGCGGGATTTGCCGGTGCAACAGCCGACGCGTTCACACTGTTCGAGCGCTTCGAAGCGAAGCTGGACAAGCACCAGGGTCATCTGGTGCGGGCCGCGATCGAGTTGACGCGGGACTGGCGTACCGATCGCGTCCTGCGTCGCCTGGAGGCCATGCTGGCCGTGGCGGACCGCGAGGCCTCGCTGATCATCACCGGCAACGGCGACGTTCTGGAGCCCGAGCACGGCATCGTGGCCATCGGTTCAGGTGGCGCCTTTGCCCAATCCGCGGCGCGCGCCCTGCTGGACCATACGGACATGCCAGCGCGCGACATCGTGAAGCGGTCGCTGGAGATCGCCGGCGAACTGTGCATCTACACCAACATGCAGCACACCATCGAGACGCTGGACTGAACCCCAAGCGCGCCTGAACATGTCATCCATGACCCCGCAGGAGATCGTCTCCGAACTCGACCGCCATATCGTCGGGCAGTCCGAAGCCAAGCGTGCAGTGGCCATCGCGATGCGCAACCGCTGGCGGCGCCAGCAGGTCGACGAAAAGCTGCGCGTAGAGATCACGCCCAAGAACATCCTGATGATCGGCCCGACGGGGGTGGGCAAGACCGAGATTGCGCGGCGCCTGGCACGACTGGCGGATGCGCCGTTCATCAAGGTCGAGGCCACCAAGTTCACCGAAGTGGGCTATGTCGGCAAGGATGTCGACTCGATCATCCGGGACCTGGCGGAGGTCGCCGTCAAGCAAACCCGCGAAGCCGAAATGCAGCGGATGCGCGCGCGTGCCGAAGACGCCGCCGAAGAGCGCCTGCTTGATGTGCTGCTTCCTCCGCCGCGTATGGCGTCGACCGGCGATTCCGGGGCTGCATCCTTGTCCGTTTCATCGCCCGAGAGCGCGGCCCGGCAAGCCTTTCGCAAGAAACTGCGCGAGGGGCAACTCGACGACAAGGAGATCGAAATCGATCTGGCCGAGGCGCGGCCGTCGCTCGAAATCATGGGGCCGGCGGGCATGGAAGAGATGGCCGAGCAGTTGCGCGGGCTTTTCAGCCAGGCCGGTCAGCCCAAGCGGAGCAAGCGTCGGCTCAGGATTGCCGAGGCCATGAAACTGCTGACGGACGAGGAAGCTGGCAAACTGGTCAATGAGGAGGAGATCCGCAGCCGGGCCCTCCACAATGCCGAGCAGAACGGCATCGTCTTTATTGACGAGATTGACAAGGTCACCTCGCGCAGCGAGGGGGGATCGGCCGAAGTCTCGCGACAGGGCGTGCAGCGCGACCTCCTGCCGCTGGTGGAAGGCACGACGGTGACCACGAAGTACGGCATGATCCGCACCGATCACATTCTCTTCGTGGCCTCCGGCGCATTCCATCTCAGCAAGCCCAGCGATCTGATTCCCGAATTGCAGGGCCGTTTCCCGATCCGGGTCGAGTTGCAATCGCTTTCCATCCAGGATTTCGAGGCCATCCTCACCCAGACGCATGCCTCTCTGGTGCGGCAGTACCAGGCGTTGCTGGCCACCGAGCGCGTCACGTTGGAGTTCACACCGCAGGGCATCACCCGGCTGGCGTCGATTGCGTTCGAGGTGAACGAGCGCACGGAAAACATCGGCGCCCGCCGTTTGTCCACGGTGATGGAGCGCCTGCTCGACGACGTCAGCTTCGACGCCGCGCGCCATGAGGGGCAGACCGTTCGCATTGACGACGCATACGTCAATGCCCGTCTCGCAGCCCTGAGCCAGGATGAGGACCTTTCGCGGTTCATCCTCTGAATGTCCGGGCTGCCTGCCGGCCCCTTGGAACCGTATGGGACCAGTATTGAAGTGTCACTTTCACTGCTTGTGCTAAGTGCTTGCTTCTGAACGGTTTTTCGACGCCGCTGGATACGAAACCCTTGCTAAGTCCTTGATTTCATTGCAAAAAATTGTTGCGGATCCTTTTCCACGGTGAATATTTCCTGATACAGTGCAAAAAAGTGCAATTAAGTGGTGAAAAGTGCCTTCGCCATCGCGTTGCCAGTCAGGAAAAGGGTACACACGGTGTTTCAAGGGGCGTCATCGCTGAGTCTGGATGCAAAAGGTCGGCTTTCCGTGCCGACAAGGCATCGGGACGTGCTGAGCGCGACCGCTAGCGGCCAGCTGACGATCACCAAGCATCCGCATGGTTGTCTGATGCTGTTCCCGCGCCCCGAATGGGAGAAATTCCGGGAGCGCATTGCAGCACTGCCCATGCAGGCCCAATGGTGGAAGCGGATCTTTCTTGGCAACGCCATGGACGTGGAGCTCGATGCGACCGGCCGGGTGTTGATATCGCCGGAGCTGCGCCAGGCGGCTGGCATCTCGCGCGACACCATGCTGCTGGGCATGGGCAATCACTTCGAACTCTGGGACAAGGCGACCTACGATGAGCAGGAAGCTCGGGCGATGCAGGGTGAAATGCCCGACGTCTTCAAGGATTTCTCGTTCTGAAGGCCCACGGTGCAGACTTCATGGCAACACACCACGGTTTTGCTGGACGAGGCGGTCGATGCATTGGTCACCGATCCGGACGCCACCTACATCGACGCCACATTCGGGCGTGGCGGCCATTCCCGCTTGATTCTTTCCAGGCTGTCGCCTGACGGACGGCTCGTGGCGTTTGACAAGGATCCTGTAGCGGTTGCCGAATCGGCAAAGGTCGGCGACGCCCGGTTTTCGATCCGGCACCAGGGGTTCCGGCATCTCGGCGATCTGCCCCCGGCCTGCGCGGCCGGGGTGCTGATGGATCTGGGTGTGAGTTCTCCGCAGATCGACAACCCCGAAAGGGGTTTTTCTTTTCGTTTCGACGGCCCGCTGGACATGCGCATGGACACCACGCGCGGCGAGAGTGTGGCCGAGTGGCTGGCAACAGCCGAGGTTCAACAGATCGCAGAGGTGATACGTGACTATGGCGAAGAACGGTTTGCTCTTCCCGTTGCAAAGGCGATTGTTGCTCGCCGACAGGAACGGGGCCCGGTTTCAACCACCACCGAGCTGGCCGGGCTCGTGGCTGGCGCGGTCAAAACCCGCGAGCCGGGCCAGAACCCTGCAACGCGCACATTTCAGGCTCTTCGGATTTTCATCAACGCCGAGCTTGAAGAGCTGCAACAGGCGCTAGAAGCCAGTCTTCATGTCCTGCGTCCCGGCGGCCGCCTTGTGGTGATCAGTTTCCACTCACTCGAAGACCGTATCGTGAAGCAGTTCATCGCCACGCATTCACGCGATGAGTTCGATCGCCGCGCGCCGTTTGCGCCGCCGAAAGCCATGAAGCTCAAGGCACTTGGGCGGGTGCGTCCCGGCCAGGACGAGGTGGCCGCCAACGCCCGCGCGCGCAGCGCCATCATGCGCGTGGCCGAAAGGACGGCCGCGTGACCCGCCTGAACCTGGTCCTGCTTGCGGCGGTGGTCGCCAGTGCGCTCTATCTGGTGCATATCCAGTTCGAGTCGCGCCAGCTTTTCGTGCAGATCGACAGGGCGGAAGCCGAAGCGCGCAAGCTGGCCATCGAGAACGACCGGTTGCAGGTTGAAAAGCGGGCGCAGGCCACGCCGCTGCGCGTCGAGAAACTGGCTCGCGATCAATTGCGCATGCGGACCACGACGCCAGCCATCACCCAGTATGTGGCCTTGCCGGCGCCCCAGGCGAGCGAGGTCGTGCGATGAGCAAGAGCGTGCTCTACACGTCCAGCCCCTTGCTGGCCAGCAAGACGCCGGTCTGGCGCAGCAAATTCATTGTGGCGGCCATTGCCCTGGGGTTCGTGGGGCTGGCCGGTCGCGCCGCCTACATCCAGGTGTTCGGCAACGCTTTTTTCCAGCGCCAGGGTGAAGTCCGGTTTGCGCGCACGCTGGAACTGCCTGCCAATCGCGGACGCATCCTTGACCGCAATGGCCTGATCCTGGCCTCCAGCGTCGTGGCGCAGAGCATCTGGGCGATTCCCGAGGACATCGACCGCGACAAGGACAAGCTCCAACAACTGGCCCGACTGCTGTCCATGCCCCTGGCAGAACTGAACAAGAAGATCGAAGACGAGGACAAGACCTTTGTATGGCTCAAGCGCCAGGTCGACGAGTCCGTTGCCCAGCAGATCGCCGAGCTGGGCATCAAGGGCGTCTACCAGCGTCGCGAATACAAGCGCAAGTATCCGGAAGGTGAGGCGGCAGCGCACGTCGTGGGCTTCACCAACGTGGAAAACATCGGGCAGGAGGGCGTCGAGCTGGCTTTCGACAAGGAGCTGGCCGGGCGCCCCGGGTCCCGCCGCGTGATCAAGGATCGCCTGGGCCGAGTGGTCGAGGACGTCGGCGAACAGGTGCCTCCGGTCGACGGACGTGACCTGCAGCTCAGCATCGACAGCAAGGTCCAGTTCTTTGCGTACCAGAAGCTGCGGGATGCGGTTCAGGTCAACAAGGCCAAAGCCGGCAGCGTCGTGGTCCTGGATTCGATCACGGGCGAGGTGCTGGCGCTGGCCAATTACCCGAGCTACCAGCCAGAAAAGCGTCAGAACCTCAGTGGTGAGCAGCTGCGCAACCGCGCGATCACCGACATGTTCGAGCCTGGCTCGACCATGAAGCCGATCACGGTGGCGGCAGCCCTGGAAGCGGGGCGTGTGACGCCGAACACGGTCATCGAGACAGGCCCGGGGAAGTACAACATCGGCGGTTTCACCATCAGCGACACCCACAACTATGGATCGCTCTCCGTTGAAGGGGTGATCCAGAAGTCCAGCAACGTTGGGGCGTTGAAGATCTCCCAGAAGATGAGCCCGCGCGAGAT
>NZ_JAKJEW010000064.1:0-4020 GCF_022705245.1 Candidatus Skiveiella danica
CATACGCAAACACCGGCGCCGGCAAGTGCCGGCGCGCGGCCTCCTCGAAGTCGTCGAGGCAGAGAATCCGCCGCAGCCTGGGCGGCACAGGTCGGGTCCCTGCCGTCATCAGGTGGTCACTTGTCCGTCCAAGGCGCCGTTTGCCACAGCTGCCTGAAGTCGGCTTCGTCGGACTTGAGTTCCTGCGCGTACGCGGCCGGTGCGAGGTAGCGCAACGGCGCGAAGTAGCCGGCGGCCTTGGCCTGGAACTCTGGATCCGCAGCTGTTTTCTGCAGTGCAATGACGAGTTGCTCACGCACCGCTGGCGGTAGGCCCTTGGGCGCCGCCACACCGCGCAGCGAGGCCATGATGACGTTGAAGCCCTGTTCCTTGAAGGTCGGGATGTTCGGCGCCAAGGTCGAGCGCTTCTCGCTCATCTGCCCCAGATGGCGCAGCGGCGTGCCGCCCTTCTGGTACTGGAGGGCTTCGCCGATGTTGATCGCGGCCACCATGATCTGCTTGCTGGCGACAGCGTTGTGGACCTCGGCGGCGCCCTTGAAGGGTACGTGCGTCAGCTTGACACCGGCGGCACGCTCGAAGGCGAGCGCGGCCAGGTGGTCGTCGGAGCCGATGCCGGTGGTGCCATAGGTCACGGCGCCCGGGTTCGCCTTGGCGTAGGCCGCCAGTTCGGCCAGGCTCTTGAGCGGCGTGTCCGCATGCACCGAGAAGTTGCCCGGATCGTCGATGACGTTGCCGATCAGGTCGTACTTTTCCCAATGGAAGGTGACCTTGCGCTCGATCGGGATCGTCAGCACGTTGGGCGTGTTGATGAAGCCGACGGTGTAGCCGTCGGGCGTGGCGTTCATCAGTTCGGTGAAGCCGAGCGCTCCGCCGGCACCAGGCTTGTTGAGCACCACGAACGCCGAGCTGCTGCCCAGGTGCTTCTGCATGAACTGCGCGGTCAGCCGGGCGATGATGTCGGTGCCACCGCCGGGTGCGTAGGCGATCACCATCTTGATGGGCTGCTCGGGATAGGCGGCGTGCGCGACGCCGGGTGCGAGGACAGCCGTGATGCCCGCCGCGGCGGCAGACACCTTGAGGGCGAAGCCCGGCAGCAGCCGGCGCAGGAAAGTGGAACGGGTGGTCATGAGAATGTCTCCTGTCATGGTCGAAAGCGGTTGGGGGCGCATAGGAATTTCAAACGGTCTGGTCTGTGAAAAGCCTGGAAAGCCCGACTCAGCCCTGGGTGGGCAGCCGATGCCTGCCTGGATGGCTTGGAACTGGCGCCTGGGCCGTTGCCTTGTCTGGATTCGGCCCGCCCTGACGGCTCGCCTCGCGCTCGTTGGGCCTTGATCTCGGGGTTGACCCTGTGTTTTCCGCCATCCAGTCCGCACGCGGGCGCAGCGCCACCGGCCACTGGCGCCAGGCTGCGCAGCCCTTTGTGATGTGTACGGTGTCCGGGACGGTCGACGCGGCTCAGGCGGCTTCAGTCTTGCCGCGCCTCGCGCGCTCGGCCTCTGGGCGGCGGCTGCGGATCCAGTCCCAGGTGGGTCAGGATCTTCTCGATCACCGGTCGCTCCAGGATGGCCGCGATGATCTTGAGCTCCCCGGCGCCGCAGTTGGGGCAGTGCTGCATGTCGATGTCGAACACGCGCTTGAGTAGCCGCGCCCAAGCAATTCGGTGCGGTCGGTCCGGCCGGTCCGGGTTAGTCTCGGTCTGGACCACGCATTCGCTGGCGGCAACGGCTGCGGTGGCCCGTTCCTCCACCTCGGGCCCTTGCGGCACCACCAGGGACCGCAGCTTGGCGTTGGGCGCCAGCACGCCGTGGAACCTGATGAGATGCAGACGCGGCCGGGGAACCAGCGCCGCAAGCCGCTGCATGAACTCCAGCGGGCTCAAGACCAGATGCGTCGTGCCGTCGCGCCACGGTGTCTTCAGCTTCAGCTCGACCTGCCCGGCGGCATTGACCTGCACCCGTTCGTCGGAAAGCGCCGGCCGGGTGATGTAGCGGCACAGCTGCTCCAGCCGCTTGCGGTCATGGGCTTCGACCCGCACCGCGGCGTGCAGGCTGAATCCGTCGATGTCGGCGCACAGCGGCTGGCGGGCCGAGTCCTCGCGCGGCATCGCGCCTCTCAGGGTCAGCACCTTCTGCCCGGCGCGCGGCCCGAAGGCGATTCGGTAGGTGATGGCCGCGGCCTGCAGCGGCCGCAGCGTGCGCGCCTCCTCGCCGTCGGCATCCGGCTCGGCCAGGTAGGTCTGGCCCATGTCTTCGACCAGCACGCCCCGGCGCGTGAGCATCTTCATCAGCCGGGCGATGACGGTCTGCAGCAGCGCGTGCAATTCGTCGTCGGTGGGCGCATCCGCCTCAATGAAGGCCGGCGAACCATCGGCGTCGCAGCAGTACACCCCGTCCAGTACCAGACAGTGCAGGTGGATGTTGAGGTTGGCGGCCGAGCCAAAGCGCTGGATCAGCGTGACGGCGCCGCCGTGACCTTCGTCAGCCTTGAGCCCCGCCTGCCGCAGCAGATGTCGCGTGACCACGCGCTGCACCACCTGCAGCACCGGCGTGACCAGTTCCGGCTGCGCGGCCAGCAGCACGCGCAGCGGGATCGGCAGCGACAGCACCCATTGCCGCACCGGCACGTGCGGGATGACGTGGTCGACCAGGTGCGCAGCGGTCTGCGACATGCGCCGGGCGCCGCAAGAGGGGCAGAATCCCCGGCGCTTGCAGCTGAAGGCCAGCAGCTTGTCGTGGCCGCACTCGCCGCAGCGTAGCCGCAGGAATCCATGCGCCAGGATGCCGCACTCGAGGAAGGCGTCGAACTCGTCCTTGATGAACCGCGGCAACTCGGCGTCCGTGCTGGCCTCGGTGTGGGCGATGAAGCTGGCCGCATGCTGCTGGACCAGGCGGTACAGCGTGGTCTGCTCCGGTCGGTGGCGTTCGTAGTGGAGCCGGCTGGCCAAGCCGGGTAAGGAACCGGGCTGGCGGGCGGCGTGCACGGCATGCAGAGGACTCGATGGGGACCTCTACCGTCCCAGCATCGCCCTGCACTCGCCATCGCCCTTCGGTCGGGCTTGTGGGTGCAAGAAGATGGCCCTCCACCGGGTGCAGCCGGTTGGGGTGGGCCAGCCCCGGCGGGAGTCCGTCGTTCACCTTAGTGCCGATATCCCCGTGCTTTTGAGGTCGTTCCTGGCCGACGCCATCGTCACATCGCTTCAGGATCCACGCTCCCCCTGGAGCGACGCATGTGGGAAATCTACGCCTACCAGAACGCCGACAGCCTGTTCGGCATCTTCAACGCTGCGGCAACCATCCACGGCTCTGGCGACTACATGGCGGCGGTCGCCGCCGTGGCCTTCTGCGGGTTCATCGCGGCGCTGGTGGCCTACGCCTTCGCGCCCGAGAAGCTGCAGGGCTGGAAGTGGCTGGCCACCGTGCTGCTGGTGTTCTCCGTCCTCATCGTGCCGCGGGTGACCGTGGGCGTCGTCGACAAGACCGGCGGATCCGCCGTCAAGGTGGTGGCCAACGTCCCCTTCGGCGTGGCCTTTCTCGGCAGCGTCACCAGCACGGTCGGGCACACGCTCACGGGCCTGTTCGAGACGGCCTTCCAGGTCATTCCGGGCGTCGGCGCCCTGCCGAGCGAACTGAGCTACGAGAAGAACGGACTGATGTTCGGCAACCGCCTCATCCGGGAGACAGGCGGCGTCGCGTTCCAGGATCCGAACTTCCGCACGGACCTGGTCAACTTCATCCACAACTGCACGATGTACGACCTGATCGACGGCACGGTCGATCCGGGCACGTTCTCGAGTTCGGACGACGTGTGGGCGCTGATGGCATCTCCCAACCCGGCCCGCTTCACGACCCTGACAAGCGCTGGCGGCTCGATCACCGTCGACACCTGCCCGAACGCCTACACGAACCTCAACGGCCGGCTTCCCGCTCAACTGACCCGCATCCAGGGCAAGCTCGCCTTCCAGCTGAATCCGACGCTGCCGGCGGCAGCCGCCAACGCTGCCATCGCCGGGCAGATCCAGCA
>NZ_JAKJEW010000065.1:0-3516 GCF_022705245.1 Candidatus Skiveiella danica
TCTGCCTTGGCCGACGTGTTTCGAAGCCAAAGACTCGTGCCATACTTGGCCTCATGCGGTTGAATTTCCTATCCGTGCCATGGTTTCATACAGGTGGATACGGCGTTCCTCGGCCTCTTCCTGTGACACCACCGTGCCAAACTTGGCCGGCTTGGGTGCGTCGTTATCGGCATCGAACAGGTCTTCGGCCACGCCACCATTGCCCACCAGTCGCTCCAGCTTGAGCTTGCACACATAGCGACCACGCCCTTTGGCCAGCGCAAACACAAAGGGCTTGTCCATGCTCTGGGCCAGGGCGGGCAGATCTTTCGTCATGAGCTGCTCTTGCAGCGCAACGGTGGCGGTGGAAATCAGCACGCGGGTCTTGCGTTCCAGCGCCAAGGCGATGGCCGTCGATGCATAGGCGGCCGATTTGCCCACACCGGTGCCCGCCTGAATGACGGCAATGGCTTTGGTGGGCGCGGGGTGCTCACCCAGGTCCGCGCGGGCCAGCGTGGCAGCCACACAGGCGGCCATCTCATGCTGGCCGGGGCGGGGGCGAAAGCCGGGCGTGGAACCAACCACGGTTTCAAAAGCCGACAGCGACAGGTCGGCCAAATGTTCAGGACTCAAAGAAACCATCCAAAAATTGGGGGGAAATAGGGGGCAAGCGTCCCGCAGGGTGCCCAAGTGGCTTGAATATACCGTTTGCGTTGCCTGTGCCGTCTTACAGGGCGCTGTCTCTAAGGGCTTTTCCCGGTGTCGGGAGCCGCCTAATGCGGTATTCTTTCCGATTCTTTTCAAGGAGACCCGCGGTGGCCAAACCCAAACTGATTCTGGACTATGTTTATGACCATGAGGCCAAGCTGGCTGACCGGGTTTACCTGACCCAACCCATTGGTGGCGGGCAAGTGATTGATTACACCTGGCGCCAGACGCTGGACCAGGCGCGCCGCATGGCTGCGCACATCAAGGCGCAAGGTCTGGAGCCCGGTGCACGCATTGCATTGCTGTCCAAGAATTGCGCGCACTTCTTCATGGCGGAGCTGGCGATCTGGATGGCGGGCTGCACAACCGTGGCGATCTTCCCAACCGAGACGGCAGAGACCATCAGCTACGTTCTGGAGCACAGCGGTGCCAGTTTGCTGTTTGTCGGCAAGCTCGATACCTGGCCCGCACAAAAACCCGGCGTGCCCGCAACCTTGCCCTGCATTTCGTTCCCTTTGGCTCCCAAAAACAGCTACGAGCAGTGGGATGCCATCACCGGACGTACCCAGCCCCTGACCGGGCGCATCGCGCGCGATGGCAAGGATATCGCCATCCTGTTGTACACATCGGGCTCCACTGGCACGCCCAAGGGCGTGATGCACAGCTTTGAACGCATCACCAAGGTTGCCGAGAATATTGCCAAAGACGTCAAATCGCGCATTGGTGATATCGATGACAACCGCATCCTGTCCTACTTGCCGCTGGCGCACGTGTTTGAGCGGGCCTGGGTGGAGGCCATGTCCATGGTGGACGGCAAGACGCATGTATTCTTTTCCGAAAGCCTGGACACCTTTGTGGCGGATTTGAACCGTGCAAGGCCCACCACGTTCATCTCGGTTCCCCGCCTGTGGCTCAAGTTCCAGCAGGGTGTATTCGCCAAGATGCCGCCCAAGAAGCTCAACCGCCTGCTCAGCATTCCGATTTTGAGCGGCATTGTGAAGCGCAAGGTTTTGAAGAACCTGGGCCTGGACCAGGCGTTGCTGGCGGGCAGCGGCTCTGCGCCCATTCCGGCAGAGCTCATCTCCTGGTACCAACGCCTGGGCCTCAACATGATTGAGGGCTATGCCATGTCGGAGGACTTTGCCTACTCGCACAATTCCACACCGGAAATCAATGCGCCGGGTTGCGTGGGCGTGCCCTTGCCAGGCGTGGAAGTGCGCATCAGCGAAGAGGGTGAAATTCTCATCAAGTCCCCCGGTCAGCTGGTGGGTTACTACAAGCGCCCTGATCTGGATGCCGAGGTGTTCACCGCCGATGGCTTCTTCCGTACCGGCGACCGTGGCGAGCGCCGCGCCGATGGCCTGCTGAAGATCACCGGACGGGTGAAGGAAATTTTCAAGACTTCCAAGGGCGAGTACGTGGCGCCAGCGCCCATCGAGAACAGCTTGAACGCGCACCCCCTGATCGAGATGAGCATGGTCTCCGGCCTGGGCCAGCCAGCCGCATATGCCATGGTGGTGCTGGGTGAAGATGTGCGGCCCAAGCTCAAGGATGCCGCGTTCCGCAAGGACGTGGAAGCCCAGCTGGCGCAATTGCTCAAGGATGTCAACGCCGGCTTGATCAGCCACGAAAAGCTGCAGATGATCGTTGTGGCGCAGGAGCCTTGGAGCATCGAGAACGGCTTACTGACACCCACCATGAAGATCAAGCGCTCGCGCATTGAAAACGAAGTCTCTACCCGTGTGGAGACCTGGTACAGCTCCAACAGCAAGGTGCAGTGGGGTTAACGAGAACCCAGCTTGAAAACTGCTACGACTTGAACCAGGTCTTGGGCCTGGCTCTTTAGTCCGCTGGCTGCTGCAGCCATTTGCTCCACCAGAGCGGCGTTTTGTTGGGTGGTCTGGTCCATATGACCCACGGCCTCACCAACCTGTGCCACTCCCAAGGACTGCTCGTGGCTGGCGGCGCTGATTTCTCCCATGATGTCGGTTACGCGCTTGATAGCGCTGACGACTTCATTCATGGTTGCGCCCGCTTGGTCAACCAGCGTTGTGCCGTGCTCGACCCGGTCGACGCTGGCTCCAATCAATGTCTTGATCTCCTTTGCCGCTTCAGCTGAACGGCCCGCCAGTGCACGCACTTCGGATGCCACCACGGCAAAGCCGCGACCCTGTTCGCCGGCCCGCGCTGCTTCGACAGCAGCGTTCAGCGCCAGAATATTGGTCTGAAATGCGATGCCATCGATCACGCTGATGATGTCGGAAATCCTGCGTGACGCCTCGTTGATGCCCTTCATGGTCTCCACGACCTGGCCCACCACCTCGCCGCCCTTGACCGCGACGGTCGATGCACTTTGTGCTAGCTGGTTGGCCTGGCGGGCGCTGTCGGCGTTTTGCTTCACGGTGGAGCCCAGCTCTTCCATGCTTGCTGCGGTTTGCTCCAGCGCGCTGGCCTGCTGCTCGGTACGGGCCGACAGATCGTGGTTGCCCTGTGCAATCTCGGCGCTGGCCGTGGCCACCCCTTCCGAGCCCGAGCGGACCTGCCCGACGATGCCGGAAAAACTGTCGCGCATGGACCGGATGGCGTGCAGCAGGCTGGTGGTGTCGTTGGGCTTGAGCGGGATGTGTACGGTCAAGTCGCCTTCTGCAATACGGTGGGTGATGTCGGCTGCAGCGCCCGGTTCACCACCGAGCTGGCGCAGGATGCTGCGCGTGATCAGCACGCTGAGCTGGCCTTGAAAGAGGTACCCAAGCGCATGCTGATCCTGGGCGGCGGCATCATCGGCCTGGAGATGGGCACCGTCTACAGCACGCTGGGCGCGCGCCTGGA
>NZ_JAKJEW010000066.1:0-3372 GCF_022705245.1 Candidatus Skiveiella danica
GGCGGTGTATTCCGGCATGGTGCCGGGCTTCGTGGCCGGCCACTACACCGCGGAACAGTGCCGCATCCCGCTCGACGCATTGCTGGCGCGCAGCGGCGCGCGCACCATCGCAGGCAGCGCCATCGGGATCGATGCTGAGACCCGCACCGTGTCCCTGGCCAGCGGCGAGGCCGTGCCCTGGGACTGGCTCAGCGTGAACACCGGGCCGATCATGGATCGCGACCTGCTCGAGGTCCGCATGCCCGGCGCGCGCCGGCACGCGCTGTTCGTGCGCCCGATCGACGCCTTCGTCCAACTGTGGCCCCAGGTCGCGGAGATGGCGGCGAGCCGTCCGATCCACCTGGCCGTGGTCGGCGCGGGCGCGGCCGGCGTGGAACTGGCCATGGCAGCGTCGCACGCGCTGCAAGGCTCTGGCATGCCTCAAGGCAGCCACGTGTCGCTGGTGACCGGGGGCGAACCGCCCGCGGCCATCTACCCCCAGGCGGTGCAGGCCCGCGTGCAGCGTGCCCTGCGCCGCTTGAACGTCACGCTCATCCCGGAAACCTGCGTCGGCGTGGAAGTGGGCGCCCTGCTGCTGGCCAACGGGGCCCGCCTGGTCTGCGACGCGCCGGTGCTCGCGGTGGGCACGCAGGCGCCCGCCTGGCTCGCCGACAGCGGCCTGGCGCTGGACGAGGCCGGCTACCTGGCCGTCAACGCCTTCCAGCAAAGCACCAGCCACCCCCGCGTGTTTGCCGCCGGCGACGTGGCCAGCCGGGTGGATGCGCCCCATCCCCGCAACGGCGTGCACGCCGTGCGCGCCGGCGTCCCGCTGTTGGCCAACCTGCGCGCCGCGATGCAGGCGCTTCCTTTGAAGCCCTATACGCCGCCCCCGCGCACGCTGAACCTGCTGGCCTGCGGCTCGCGCTACGCCATCGGCGCCTGGGGTCCGTTCAGCTTCGAGGGCCGCTGGGTGTGGCACTGGAAAGACCGCATCGACCGCGCCTTCGTCGCCCGCTACGCAACCTGAAACAATGCCCGCCCCTGATTCCCCCGAAGCCGCAACCATGACCATCGCCCCCACCGAACCCCGCCTCACCTCGCTCTCGCACGGTGGCGGCTGCGGCTGCAAGATCGCGCCCGGCGTGCTGTCGGACATCCTCAAGGGCACGACAAAGATGCCCATCCCCAAAGAACTGCTGGTGGGGATCGAGACCGCCGATGACGCCGCCGTCTACCGGCTCAACGACGAGCAGGCGCTGATCGCCACCACCGACTTCTTCATGCCCATCGTCGACAACCCGTTCGACTTCGGCCGCATCGCTGCCACCAACGCCATCAGCGACGTCTATGCGATGGGCGGCACGCCCATCATGGCGCTTGCGCTGGTGGGCATGCCGATCAACGTGCTGTCGCTGGCCACCATCGGCAAGATCCTGGAAGGCGGGGCCTGGGTGTGCCGCGAGGCGGGCATCCCGATCGCGGGCGGCCACACGATCGATTCGGTGGAGCCGATCTATGGGCTGGTGGCCCTGGGCCTGATCCATCCGAAGCGGGTCAAGCGCAATGCCGATGCGCGCGCAGGCGACGTGCTGGTGCTCGGCAAGCCGCTGGGCGTGGGCGTGATGTCGGCCGCGCTGAAGAAGAACGCGCTGGGCCCGCAAGGCTATGCGCAGATGATGGCCAGCACGACGAAGCTCAACACCCCCGGCCCGGACCTGGCCGCGCTCGACGGCGTGCACGCGCTGACGGATGTCACCGGCTTCGGCCTCGCCGGCCACGCGCTGGAGATCGCCCGCGGCGCGAACTGCACGGTGCACATCGACTGGGCCACGGTCCCCCTGCTGGCCGGCGTACGTGAACTGGCCGGGCAAGGCATGGTCACTGGCGCCTCCGGCCGCAACTGGGCGGCCTACGGCGCCGAGGTGGCGCTGCCCGACGGTTTTGCCCCGCAGGACCAGGCCCTGCTCAGTGACCCGCAGACCAGCGGCGGCCTGCTGGTGTCGTGCGCGCCCGAGGCGCTGCAGAGCGTGCTGGCGATCTTCCAGCGACACGGGTTTGACCGGGCTGGCGTGGTGGGCCGGATCGAGCCGGCCGGCGCGGCGCGGCTGGTGGTGGGCTGATCGGGCCCCAAGACCATCAGCGTCGCAGCAGACGCTGCAGCCAGCCCTTGGGCGGGGCCGTTTCCGGCAGGGCCGGCACCTGCGAGGGCGCAAGGTCGTCGAGGATGGCCTGCGGCCGGTCCAGCACCAGCCGACGCGCCTCATCGGCGCCCAGCAGGTGCTCGGCCACCGCCCGCGCCTGGGAAAGGCCGGGCGCCCGCCGGCCGCTGGAGTGCGCATCGGAGGCCAGCAGGTGCACCTGGCCCTCGCCCAACAGCCGCTCGCCCCAGTACTTTGCCCGCTTGCCGAACAGACCTGTCAACGCCCCTGCGGTCACCTGCAACCAGGCGCCCTGACGAACCAGGCGAGGGAACACCTCGTGGTGGTCTTCAATCCAGGTCAGCCGCTCCGGGTGCGTGATCACCGGCGTGTAACCGGCGGCCACCAGTTCGAACACCGCCTCCTCGAAGTGCGGCGGCCGCACATGGTGCGAGGGTTCCAGCAGCACATAGCGCGAGCCGTGCAGCGTGGGCACCGCACCCGCACGCAGCCCCTCCAGCAACCCCGGCACCAGGTGGACGTCAGCGCCGTCCACCAGCGTCAGCGCAATGCGGTACACGTCCAGTGCGGCCTGCAGCTGCTGGCGCGCCCGGCTGATGCCCTGCGCGTCGTTCAGGTAGAGGCCCGGGTAGATGTGCGGCGTACAGGCCATGGTGTGCACGCCATCGGCCACCGCCATGCGCGCCATGTCCAGCGACATCTCCAGCGAGGTCGCCCCATCGTCGATACCGGGCAGGATGTGGCTGTGCAGGTCGATCATGAGGGGGCCTGGGTTTACCGCGCCTCCAGTCGAAACGCGTCGAAGCTCATCTGCCCGCGCAAGCCCGTGAGCGCCTCGGAGTCCAGCTGGGCTTTCAGCTGCAGCACGACCGCGCGGCAGTCGGGCGGCACGGCCAGCGCCACGCTCATGGAGCGCCACTGGCCCTGCGTGTCCAGCAGCGCCGGCGTGCGCGCCAGCTCGCGGTCGCCGGCCACGCAGTTGAAGGTCCACACCAGGCCCTGCTCCGTGCGCATCTGGCGCCCCATGTAGTCCCCGGCAAACCCATAGCTGCCCGGCGGAAGCACCAGCACCTGGCGCACCAGCGGCTGCGCGACCGGGCGCCCGGTGAACTCCACCTGCAACACACGGCCGCGCTCGCCCAGCGCTGGCTGCTCGATCAGCGCGCCGGCCTTCGAGGGGCCCTCGTCGCGCAGCTCCCAATCGAAACCGTCGGCGATGAAGCCCTGCTCGAAA
>NZ_JAKJEW010000067.1:0-3297 GCF_022705245.1 Candidatus Skiveiella danica
GTCTGCCTTGGCCGACGTGTTTCGAAGCCAAAGACTCGTGCCATACTTGGCCTCATGCGGTTGAATTTCCTATCCGTCGAAGTCTTCCCGCTGCTGTGCCCCATGTGCGGTGGGCAGATGCGCCTGATTGCGTTCATCACCCACAGTGTCGATATCCGGCAAATACTCGAACACATCGGGGTAGAGTCCGAACCCCCACACATCGCGCCAGCACGCGGGCCACCGCTGTGGGTTGAGTGTGATGCGCCGGTGGATGACGGGGTGCAAGGCGAGCCGGATTGGGATTTGGCAGCGCAACCCGCACCCGATTACGAGGTAGACCAGCGCGTCAATTGGTGACCCAGTGAAGCGGCGGTATCAATCGCTGCGGCGAGTAGCTGCGTGCGCGCCGGCCCCAAATGCATCTTGCATCCCAAGGTTTCGCCATTTAGAGGTAAGCGAGCGCTCAACCTGCCTTGACCGAACGTGTTTCGAGGCCAAAAACTCGTGCCATACTTGGCCTCATGCGGTTGAATTTCCTATCCGTTGAATTTCCTATCCGTTCGCGCGGATGCGGGGATGTGCCGATCATAGAACCGGCTGTCGAGGCCTTTGCGACGGTGCCAGCGCCCCGGTGATGCCCACCGACCGCCCCAGCGGGTCGAACAGCACGCCGGGGTTGAGCACGGCCTGCGGGTCCAGCTCGCGTTTGGCCGCGGCCAGCACGCGGCGAAACAGCGGGTCGGCCTCGCGCTCGTAGCCGCTTCGGTGGTCGCGCCCCACGGCGTGGTGGTGGGTGATGGTGCCGCCGTGGGTGATCACGGCCGCGTTGGCGGCGGCCTTGATGTCGCGCCAGGCGGCCAGCGCGCTGGCCACGCTGCCGTCGGCGGCGCCGTTGACGGCCAGCGTGAAGTAGGGCGCCGGCCCGTCGGGGTAGACGTGGGTGAAGCGGCACGACAGCAGCGCCTCGTGGCCGGTGGCGCGTTCGATGGCGGCGGAGACGTCGGCCTTGACGCCGGCGTAGAAGGCGTCGAAGCGGTCCCAGGTGATGGCGGTCTCGAAGGTGTCCATGATCACGCCCAGGCCCACGGCCGGGTCGCGCCAGTAGGGCATGCGCAGGAAGGCGTCGCGCCAGGCGCCGGCCGCGCCGGCGCGGTGCATGTCACCCCCCTCCGGCGCCATCGAGCGCGCCACCATCTCGGCGTCGAAGGCGCCGCCATGCTCGCGCACCAACTCCAGCGCGCGCGCCATCCAGGGCTGCAGCGGGTGGTCGGCCGATTCGAAGCCCAGCACGAGCAGCGCGTGGCTGCCGTCGCCGACGCCGGAGAACACCGTCTCCAGCGGGTCCAGCAGGCGGCAATTGGCCGGGTTCAGGCCGGATTGCGACAGCGCGCGCACACAGGCCACGCCTTGGGCGTAGTCATCAAAGCGCACCGAGGCCGAGGCCCGAAAGCGCGGCGCATCCTGCAGCCGCACCCAGGCCTCGGTGATCACGCCCAATGTGCCCTCCGAGCCCAGCACCAGCCGGTCGGGTGCGGGGCCGGCCCCCGAGCCGGGCAAGCGGCGCGTCTGCAGCACGCCCGAGGGGGTGAGCAGGCGGGTGCTCTCCACGAAGTCGTCGATGTGGGTGTGCTGCATCGCGTAGTGGCCGCCGGCGCGGGTGGCGATCCAGCCGCCAAGCGTGGAGAACTCGAAGCTCTGCGGAAAGTGCCGCAACGTCAGGCCGTGGGTTTTCAGCTGTGCCTCCAGCTCCGGCCCCAGCGCACCGGCCTGGATGCGCGCGGCGCGGCTGGTACGGTCCACCTCCAGCACCCGGTGCAGGCGCTCCAGGTCCATCGACACCGTGGCCGCGTAGCTGGCGCCCACCGCGGGTTCCACGCCGCCGCACACGCTGCTGCCGCCGCCATAGGGCACCACTGCGACGTTGCAACGCGCGGCCCAGTCCAGCAGGTCGACAATGGCCTGCTCGTCGTCCGGGAAGGCCACCCAGTCTGGCGGCTCGGGTACGTCGCGTTGCCACATGCGCGCCAGGTCGGCGTAGCTCTTGCCGTAGCTGTGGTTGAGCCGGTCCAGCGGCAGGCTGGAGCACATCGCGGCCAGGCTGGGCGGCGGGCTGATCCGCGGCGCGCGCAGCGCAAAGTCCTCCACCCGGGGCGGCGCGGCCTCGCCCTGCACCGCGCCGAGCTGGTCGAGCATGAAGCGCAGGTTGGCCTGTTCGCGCGCGTCCAGCGCGGCGTCGGCCAGGCCCCAGCCCCAGAAACGGCGTGGGGGGCGGCGGGACAGGGTTTGGGCGGTCATACGGGTCTCCAGCGGCATGCTTTTAGGATCATTTCCTGCCCTTCCCAGCGTCAATCGGCCACAAGCAGCTATCAAAAAGAGAGTAATCGCACGCGGGTTCGGGCAGTCCGGCGCAGTATAGCAGCGGCCCGGCTCAGAGGCTGAGAGTTTTTCGGGCGTGTCCGAGCAACGCCTCAAAATGTGCCCGATCAAGGCGCAAAGCAAAGCCATAGCTCGGGCCGGATGTGCCGCCTGCGCGCAAGTAAGTCCGCAGCCAAGCTACCCTGACAAGGCCCGAACTGGCTACGGTTCGGGCCTTGTGCTTTGCGTACCCAAACAATCGCCGCAGAATACTGTGCATTTGTACAGTATTCATGCCAATCACTGCAAAACCCAAGCTCTACAACCCACGCCACCCCGAACGCACGCTGCTCTACCAAACGGTAGCCGAGCACTACGAGACCTGGCTAGAGTTGGCCAGCGCGGGTCAGTTCGACGGCCAGGGCGACCACCACACCCCCAAGCCCTTCGTGCGCAAAGCGTTTGCCAAGTATCTTGAGTGCGGCATCTTTGCCCATGGCTTTGCCCGCGCTCGCTGCGGCGACTGTGGGCACGACTACTTTGTAGCCTTCTCCTGCAAAGGCCGGGGAGTCTGCCCCTCGTGCACCACGCGGCGGATGGTGGAGACAGCAGCGCACCTGAACGACCACGTTTTCCCCCGCCTGCCGGTGCGCCAGTGGGTGCTCTCCGTGCCCAAGAGGTTGCGGTACTTCATGCAACGCGACGGAGCGGTGCTGAGCATGGTGCTGCGCATCTTTCTGCGGGTGATCGCACAAACTCTGCAGACCCACAGCCCCGGTGCGGCCCATATGGACAAGGCAGGCCTGCACATCGGTGCCATCGCCTTCATTCACCGATTCGGCTCCAGCCTGAACGAACACGTCCACTTCCACGTCTGTGTGGTGGACGGGGTGTTTGAGGAGGTGGCAGGCGAGGGCAGCGCTGATGCCCCAATGCAAGCCTCTGCGCCAGGTGTCGTAT
>NZ_JAKJEW010000068.1:0-2947 GCF_022705245.1 Candidatus Skiveiella danica
GTCGGCAGCGACACAGGTTGCCACGTTCTTCTCGCTGTAATAACCGGTGTCGGCCAGCCAGGTCGCGGGCTGATTCAGTCCTGCCGGGTTCGCCCGCACCTTCTCCACCATCGGTGCGACCTGCTCCTTGTCGTTGCCGGCCTGGGTGACGCGCGGGGCGAGCACCTGTCGGCGCGCGTTTAAAAGTACCCAGTGATGCGCATTGAAATTTACCCAGGGACTTTAGCCGCGTGTCATGGTGGCGGCTGATGGCAAGTGTAGCGTAATTGTCAGATTGAACACCTCCGTTTTCGTCCTGTAGCGTAACCGGGGGACAGATTTGCGTTGGGGAAGCCGCGCAGGGCGTAGCCCGAAGCGGATTTCCCAACGCGGGCGCGGCTCAGAACGGCTCCGTCTGCTTGCCTCGCTTGCTCTGTTCCCGTGCCTTGATGCGCGATTTCGCCGTAGCCGTGCTGTGACGAAAGCGGTATGACTCGTTTCCTGTCTCGACGATGTGACAATGGTGGGTCAGACGGTCGAGCATGGCTGTGGTCATCTTGGCGTCGTTGAAGACGGTCGCCCACTCCCCGAAAGCCAAGTTGGTCGTGATCATCACGCTGGTGTGCTCGTAGAGCTTCGAGAGGAGATGGAACAGCAAGGCGCCACCGGACGAGCTGAACGGCAGGTAGCCGAGTTCGTCGAGGATCACCAGATCCATGCGTAGCAGCGAGAAGGCCAGCCGCCCGGCCTTGCCGGCGGCCTTCTCCTGCTCGAGCAGATTGACCAAATCTACCGTCGAGTAGAAACGCACCCGCTTGCCGTGATCGACGATACCGGAGACACCGAGCGCGGTCGCCAGATGCGTCTTGCCTGTCCCGGTGCCGCCGATGAACACCACGTTGTGCGCCTGTTCTGTAAAGGCCAGCGTCGCCAACTCGTCGATCAGACCCCGATCCACTCTGGACTGCGTGAAGTCGAAGCCGGCCAGATCGCGGTGCACCGGAAACTTGGCCGAGTGCAATTGGTAGCGGACCGACCGCACATGCCGATCCGCGTGTTCGGCCTGGAGCAGATGCTCGATCAGCCAGCGCGAGGTCTGGACACCCACCCCGTTGCCATCGGCAGCCACCTCCTCCCACGCGCCAGCCATGCCATACAAACGGAGTTCCTTGAGTTCGGCAGCAACGTCACGCATGGCTCACCTCCTCACGCAAACGGTCATAGCGATGGGTATCGGCGACGGGCGTCTCGCTGACCGTCAGCGCCGACTCGACCTGAGCCGGCGGCGGCGTCGCCTGTAGCCGGTTGAGTACGTTCTCGATATGCTCGGCGCTCGGATTGCCCGATTCCAGTACCAGTTCCACGGCAACCAGAACGCCCTCCAGGCCATGTTTGGGCACGGCGGCCAACACCTTGGCCATCATTCGGTCACCCCCTTCGCGCTTGAGCAACACCCCGCGCAGTTGCTGCATCGGCGCCGGCATGTCGGCAAACGGAGCGCCATTACGCAATGCGCCGGGTTTGCGCTCGATCAGCGGAATGTAGTGTTGCCAGTCATAGCGGGTTTCGGTCCGGCCGAAACTGCGCAGGTGACTGGCCACCACGGCATCGTGGGCGACGAGGTCAATCCGCTCCGGATAGACACGAATGCCGACCATCTGGCCAACCAGTTCGCAGGGGGCCGAGTAGCGATTCCGGTCAAAGGTGACCAGACAGGTGCTCGACACCTTGCCCAGCGTCTCCACATAGCCGTCGAAGGGTACGATCATCGGCATCAGGTGGGGCTGCTCCTGTTCGAGCATCTCGGCCAGGGGCAGATCGTACTCGGGGTGGCGCAGCTCCTGCCAGAGCGCCCGACAGCGGGCCAGAAGCCACAGGTTCAGTTCGGTGAAGGAGCCGAATCTGACATCGCCGGCATCCTGCCAGATGCGCCGCCGGCTGTCCTGAACGTTCTTCTCGACGATCCCTTTCTCCCAGCCGCTGGCGACGTTGCAGAAGTCAGGATCGAACAGGTAGTGCGAGGCCATCGCCGCAAAGCGCGTATTGACGACCCGGGCCTTGCCTTTCTTGACCTTGTCGACCGCCGTCTTCATGTTGTCGTAGATGCCCCGACGCGGTATACCGCCCAAGGCGGCAAACGCGCGGGCATGGGCGTCAAACAGCATTTCATGGCTTTGCGTCGGGTACGCCTGAACGACAAATGCCTTGCTGTAGCAAAGCTTCAGGTGCGCAACGATGAGCTTGCGCCAAACGCCGCCGATTACCAGGTGTTCTTCGCTCCAGTCAAACTGATGGGCTTCACCCGGCGCAAATTGAAGCGGCACGAAGGCTTTGGTGACTGCCGTTCCGCCACTGCCGCGCCAGTTCCGGATGAATTCGGTGACGCGGCTGTAGTTACCATCAAACCCCAGTGACTTCAACTCGGCATGGAGTTTCAACGCCGTGCGCCTGTCCCTCACCGGTCGCCGCGCATCCGTTTCCAGCATCTTGATCAATCGCTCGGCGTAGGGCGCAATCTTGGTATCCCCAGCCGTGCGCCGGTATTTCGGCTCAATCCCTTCCGGCGCCTTCAGCCACTTCCGGATCGTCTTCCGCGTCAGGCCCGTCCGCCGCTCGATCTCCGACAGATTCAGCCCGTCACGGTAATGCAGTCTCCTTACTTTTCCCAGTAGATTCATGGTGATCATCTCCTCGATTTCCCCGCTCCAAAACGGAACGAAAGAGGTTAATCACCCTGGGTAATTTTCAGCGCGCAGACACCTCGAAATCCGGGTACTTTTCAGTGCGCGTCAACACGCAGGTCGTCGCCCAGTTGCGCGACCTGGCCAGCGCCTATGGCACGGACGAGGTCATGATCAACCTGATGATGCCAGGGGAATCTGCACGGCTCAAAGCCATCGACGCCATTGTGGACGCCATGGCAGCGCAGCCAGCGGCGCGCCTCCATGCAGTACCCGGGGCGAACGAA
>NZ_JAKJEW010000069.1:0-2936 GCF_022705245.1 Candidatus Skiveiella danica
CTTCTTCGGCAGGGTCAGGGTCAGCACACCGTTGTCGTACTTCGCCTTGGCCTGCGCCTGGTCGATGTCCATCGGCAACTGGAAGCTGCGCGACACAGCACCGAAATAGCGCTCGCTGCGCAGCACTTTCTCGTCAGAGCCTTGCCGGTCTTCCTGCTTGACCTCGGCGCGCAGGGTCACCACGTTGCCGTCCAGCGACACGTGAATCTCGTCCTTGCTCACGCCGGGCACCTCGGCCTCGACGGTGTAGCCTTTGTCGGTCTCTTTCACATCGACCTTGATCTGGGCCGGCGACGGCAGCGGGTCGCCGTGTAACGGCCGAACGTAGAAACCGGGGGCGATGTCCTTGAAGAAGTCATCAAACAATCCGCCGCGTGTCATCAGTGAACTCATGGAGTGCTCCTTTTCAGTGGGTTGAACGCCGGGCCGATCCTTCCTTTCGTCGTCAGGTCCGGCCCGCTCACAGACAATTGGGGATCACGCCCAGCGGCTCAAGGGTCCTGCCTCACGAAAACTTTGCGTCAGGTCAAACAACCCTGCTTCGCGCCCCTGGCGACGCCAGCGGCACAATGCCTGCATGCTGGCCCTGTTGCGCACCTTCTCCTGGCAGGAACTGCGCCACCATCCCTGGCGCAACGCGGCCGCGGTGGTGGCGGTGATGCTGGGCGTGGCGCTGGCGTTTTCAGTGCACCTGATCAACGCCTCGGCGCTGGGCGAGTTTTCCAGCGCGGTGCGCGCCGTCAATGGCCAGCCCGACCTGGAGCTGCGCGGCATCCAGGGAACGCTCGACGAATCCCTCTTCGGCCGCGTGGCCACCCATCCGCAGGTGGTGCTGGCCAGCCCGGTGCTGGAACTCTCTACCTACGCCACCGGCCCCGACCGCAAGCGCCTGCCGGTGCGCGTGGTGGGCGTGGATGCGCTGACCGTGGCGGCAATGGCGCCGGCCCTGATGCCCCTGCCGGCCCCCGGCGCCGACAGGCTGGCGCTGCTGGCGCCGGCCACCGTGTTCCCGAACTCGGCGGCGATGGCCACACTCGTTCCCGGCGGAGTGCCGAGCGCTGGCAGCGCACCTTCGCTGCAGCTGCAAAGCGCGCTGGCGCTGCGTGCCGTGACTGTGGCCGGCACGGTGAACGCGCCCGGCGCGGCACTGGTGGTGATGGACATCGGCGCCGCGCAGGACCTGTTTGGCGCGGCAGGCCGCCTCAGCCGCATCGACCTGCGCCTGCAGCCCGGCACCGACCGCGCGGCCTTCATCGCGGCGCTGCAGTTGCCTGCGGGGGTGACAGCGGGCGAGCCCGGCGACGCGGCCGAGCGGGTCAGCAACCTGTCGCGCGCCTACCGCGTGAACCTCACGGTGCTGGCCCTGGTGGCGCTGTTCACCGGCGCGTTTCTGGTGTTCTCGGTGCTTTCGCTCAGCGTGGCACGGCGCGCGCAGCAGTTCGCGCTGCTGGGCGTGCTCGGCCTGACCCCACTACAGCGCCTGCGGCTGGTGCTGGTGGAGTCGCTGCTGCTCGGTGCCGCGGGCAGTGCCGCCGGCATCGCACTGGGCACTGCGCTGGCGGCGCTGGCGCTGCGCCTGCTCGGCGGCGACCTGGGGGGCGGCTTCTTTGCCGGCGTGGCACCGCCCCTGCAATGGGAGGGCGCGGCCGCGCTGCTTTATGGCCTGCTGGGCGTGGCCGCTGCCGGCGTCGGCGGCTGGTGGCCGGCGCGTGCGGCGCAAAACCTGCCTCCCGCGCAGACACTCAAGGGCCTGGGCGCTGCGCTGCACACGGGCCAACACCGCGCCGTGCCCCTGCTGCTGATCGCCGCCGGCGTGCTGCTGGCACAGACCCCGCCGGTGGCGGGCATTCCGCTGGCAGCCTATGTGTCGGTCGGGCTGCTGCTGGTGGGCGGCATCACGGCCCTGCCCTGGCTGATCGGCCTGACCTATGACCGGCTGGCCCCGTGGGTGTCGCGCCGGCTGCTGCCCCTGCTCGCGGTGGAACGCGCACGCCGTGTGCGCGAGAGCGCCGCGGTGGCCGTCAGCGGCGTGGTGGCCTCGCTGAGCCTGGCAGTGGCCCTCACGGTGATGGTGGCGAGCTTTCGCGACTCGGTGACGCATTGGCTGGACGTGGTGCTGCCAGCGGATCTGTACGTGCGCGCGGCCATGGGCACCGGCGCGGCCGACACGGTGTACTTCCCGCCCGAACTGGTGCGCGAGGTGGCCCGGCTGCCCGGCGTGAAGCGGCTGGCCACGCAGCGCTTCGTGCCGCTACAGCTCGACCCCGCCCGGCCGGCGGTGGCCCTGATCAGCCGCGACGGCGATGGCATGGGCCGCGGCACCGCGCTGGTGGGCGAGGCGCTGCCCGTGCCCGAGGGGCAGATCGGCATCTGGGTCAGCGAAGCCATGGTGGACCTCTATGGCGCGCGCCCGGGACAGGTGTTCGCCCCGCTTTCAGCCTTTTTTCGGCCAGGTCCCAGCGCAGAACGGTCATCTTCAGCTACGTTTTTCGTAGCAGGCGTGTGGCGCGACTATGCCCGGCAGTCCGGCGCCATCGTGATCGACCGCCATGACTATGAACGTCTGACCGGCGACCGGCGCGTGAACGACCTCGCGTTGTGGCTGGCCGACGGCGCTGAGGCCAGCCAGGTGCAGGCGGCCGTGCGCCGCGCCGCGGGATCCGGCGCCCCGGGTGCCGACGGGCTGGACACCGGGCTCGAATTCGCCTCGGCCGCGCAGATCCGCGCCACCTCGCTGCGCATCTTCGACCGCAGCTTTGCCGTCACCTACTGGCTGCAGGCCGTGGCCATCGCCATCG
This sequence comes from Candidatus Skiveiella danica, assembly GCF_022705245.1. Classification (NCBI taxonomy): domain Bacteria; kingdom Pseudomonadati; phylum Pseudomonadota; class Betaproteobacteria; order Burkholderiales; family Comamonadaceae; genus Candidatus Skiveiella; species Candidatus Skiveiella danica. The sequence continues at coordinate 2,799 of NZ_JAKJEW010000069.1, forward strand.
GCCTGTTCGGCGTGGCGGCCAGCTTCAGCGCGCAGGTGCTGGCGCGGCGCAAGGAGTTCGGCCTGCTCGCGCACCTGGGTCTGACACGGCGCCAGATCCTGGCGGTGGTGGCCGGCGAAGGCGCGGCATGGACGGCCA